>JAUJLY010000264.1 GCA_030447145.1 Thermomicrobiales bacterium | reverse complement strand
CGACCGCCCTCGAGGAAGCCGCCGCCGAGGGATAGGCCATCCTCGACCAGTAACTACGTATCGGAGTATCCCATCCCGTGCCTCTTGGGCACGGGATGGGATGTCGCTGGCGCTCAGGAGCGGACCGCCGAAAGGAGCAAACATGAGTGCGTTCGACACGGCGGGAGTAGAGTTTGGGTCAGTCAAACCCCGCCCGACCGGAGCCCGGAGGGTGCTGCGGGACATGCGCAAGCAGTGGAGTGCCTATCTCTTCCTGGCGCCAGTGCTCCTCCTGTTCTCCGTCTTTACTGTCTTTTCCGTCGGGTATGCCTTCTATCTGAGCTTCCACGAATGGAACATTCTTGAGCCGGCCAAGCCGTTTGTTGGTCTGGACAACTACACCCGTCTTCTGGAAGACGGTCGGTTCCATGAGGCGATCATCAACACGATGTACTACACCGCCGTCTCGGTGCCGCTTACCATGGGACTCGGCCTTCTGGTTGCGTTGTTGCTCAACACTCAGATCCGCATACGAGGACTATTCCGCACATTTTTCTACCTCCCCGTGGTTACACCACTCGTCATCGCTTCAATTATCTGGAAGTGGGTCTACAACGGCGACTACGGTCTCGCCAACTACTATCTGCTCAAGTTCAATCTCATCGACGAGCCACTGCTCTGGCTGGCGGACCCCAACCTGGCCATGCCCTCCGTCATCATCACCAGCGTCTGGAAGAGCGTGGGTTTTGCCATGGTCGTCTATCTCGCCGGTTTGCAATCCATTCCACAGGATTACTACGACGCGGCCAAGATTTACGGCGCCCACGGCTGGAGGCGGCTGAGGGATATCACTGTCCCGCTTCTGTCATCAACAACGCTGTTCCTGCTCGTTATCTCGATCCTGGGTTCGTTTCAGGTCTTCACGCAGATCTTCGTTATGACGAACGGCGGACCGCTGGGCAAGACGCGGACGATCGTTTGGTACATCTATACAACGGCCTTCAAGCATTTCAACATGGGCTATGCGGCGGCGATGGCCTTTGTGCTCTTCGCGATGATGTTGGGCTTTACCCTCCTGCAGTTCCGCTTCCTGCGGCGTGAAGTCGAATATTGAGGCAGGAAGAACGAGGATCGAAAGGAGGAGACGCAGTGGCAGTTGTGACACGGGAGAAAGAGACGCGAGAACTCGTCGTGGCGGAGGCGCAAGGGGAGACGATCCGCCGCCAGCAGCAGATACAGAGCATTGGTGGCAAAGCGCTCGTCTACCTCTTGCTTATTGCCGGCTCGATCATCTTCATCGCTCCGTTCGTCTGGATGGTGACCTCATCACTCCAGGACGTGAGCGACATGTTCAGCTGGCCGCCGCAATGGATTCCGCAGAACCCGAGCTTTGACAACTACGTCGAGTTTTTAAAACAGGAGCGAATCGGTCGGTATTTCTTCAATAGCGCCTACGTCGCGGTGACTGTCACGTCGATGCAGCTTTTCACCAGCTCGCTGGCGGCCTATACCTTCGCCAAACGACAGTTCCCGGGGCGCGACTTGCTCTTCATCCTCACCCTCGGAACGATGATGATACCTGGTCAGGTCACCCTCATCCCCAACTACGTGATCCTGAGGCATATGCCGTTCTTCGGGGGCAACGATTGGCTGGGTAACGGTGGAAGCGGCTGGTTGGACTCCTACTGGGGGCTGATCGCGCCGCAGGGCGCCAGTGCGTTTGGCATTTTCCTGATGCGCCAGTACATGAAAAGCATCCCCGACGACTTGCTCGATGCCGCCAAGATTGATGGCGCCGGCAAATTTCGCATCTTCGCCCAGATCGTCATGCCACTCTGCCGGCCAGCGTTGGCGGCACTCGGCATCTTCACGTTTACCTATGTTTGGGACGACTTTTGCTGGCCGCTCATTATCGTTAGCAGCGAGGAGCTGAGGACGCTTCCGCTTGGGCTGGCACTCTTCGTTGTACGTAACCGGACCGTCTGGGATCTCCTGATGGCCGGTTCGGTGATCACGACCGTGCCGGTCCTGGTGATCTTCCTGCTGTTCCAGCGCCACTTCATACGTGGCATCGCGGTCAGTGGCATGAAGTAATGCCGGCGCCTATAACACGAATGAAGAGTGCACGCTGGAGTGCAATAGATCCAATTCGAAGGATTCTGGAGACATAAATGCCACGGACGTCTTGGTCACACGTTACGACCACAACGGAGCACTTTCATCAGCCGCAGAGGGAGTACGGAATACTCCCGTTCTGGTTCCTCAATGGAGAGCTCGACCCGGACGAGGTGCGGTTCCAGCTTGCAGAATTCCGGGATAAGGAAATGCCAGGGATCATCCTGCACGGGCGCTTCGGGCTCGAGCTGGAATACCTGGGGAGGATTACCTGGAGCGCATCCAGTTCGCAGTGGAGGAGGCCGACCGCCTCGGCCTCGCGACCTGGGGCTACGACGAGATGAACTGGCCGAGCGGCACGGCCGATGGGCGGGTGCTTCGCGAGCGTCCTGATCTGGCCCAGCGCTACCTGGAGTGCCTCAGCTTTCCAATTCAGGGCCCATGGTTCGCGTGTCTCACGGGTGGGGACAGCCGATACATCGATTTCGAACGGTCGCTGCCTGTTGCCGCATTCGCGGTTCGCGAGGACGGGCACATCGTCGATCTCACGCCGAACCTCTCCTTCGAGAACGTCATCCCGTGGGAGGTGCCGCCGGGTAATTGGCGCATCATGTACATGGTGGAGAAACGAGCGGACTACTACATCGACGCTCTTGATCCAGAGTCGACCAGCGAGTTCTTGCGCGTTGGCTACGAGCCATATGCCCGAACAGTGGCTTCCCATATGCCTGGCTCGATGGTCGGCTTCTACACCGATGAACCGGCGATGCACTACTACGTCACGGGAGGCGAGAACGCCATCGTACCATGGACAAAGGAGATGTTCCGGCGCTTCCACGAGCGCAACGGATACAGCCTGCGTTCCCGGCTGCCGGACCTCTTCTTCGATGTTGGTCCAGAGAGCGCTCGCACCCGGCACGATTTCTACTCGACGCTGACCGCCTTCTATAGTGACGCGTATTACCGGCAGATCCAGCAATGGTGTCACGATCACAATGTGCTCTTTACCGGTCATTTGCTCTATGAGGAGAGCCTCCGCCAGATGATTCGGGTGGAGGGAAACCCGTTTAGTCATTACCGGCACCTTGATGTTATTGGGGTCGACCACCTCTAACCGATCATCGGGGACCGGGATCGCCCGTCAGAGCATGTGGCCATGAAGCTGGCCAGCTCCGCGGCGCACCAGCTCTGGAGCGAACGTCTCCTCTGCGAGTCCTTCGGTGGCATCTTCATGGATGCCACGATGCAACGGATGAAGTGGTTGACCGACTGGGAGTACGCCCTCGGCGTCAATCTGCTGAATCCTCACGGATTTCATTACGCACTCGAAGGGCCGCGCAAACGCGAATGGCCGCCCTCGATGTTCTATCAGTATCCGTGGTGGCACTTCTACGCCGACTTTTCCGGCTATGTCAGCAGGCTCAGCCAGATGCTGACCGGTGTTTGCCACGTTGCCGATGTCGCCCTACTCTGGCCAATCAATGACATGTTTGCCACTTACACACCGCAGAGTCGAAATGCCCGCGCCAACCGTACCGAGAATGATTTCAACGCACTGACCGATCTCCTGCTGCGCCTCCATCGCGACTATGACTACCTCGACGAGGACACGCTCGCATCTGCTTCCGTAGGCGACGGGGAGATCAAGATCGGGGATGAGGCGGACCGGCTCGTCATTCTGCCACCCATACAGCATCTCAAGCTGCCCACGGTGGAGAAGCTTGAGCAGTTTGTAGTCGGCGGTGGTCGCATTCTTGGCACCGTCTTCCTACCCAGTATCGGATTGGGCGAGGGTCAGCTCGAGGATATAGGCGACCGCATCAGGGTGCTCTTCAACGTCGATCCTTCTGAGACCCAGCGAGACTTCGCCACACAGTCAGCCATCACGTCTACGGTGACGGATCATGCGAGCGGAGGACAAGCGGCGTTCCTTAGCAGTTACGCACTCAATCGCCAACTTCCATGGCGGCTTCAGCAAACTGCCGGCACGCCGGGGCAGCCGGAGAGTTCACAGGTCGTTATCCACGAAGCCGATGGCAGGAGCACCTATTGGTTCGAGACATCCGACGGTGCCCGTGAGGACATAACAAAGGAAGTCATGAACGAGCGGGAGGAAGTGCTAAATGTCCTTGGGGCAACGATCGATGGGCTCATCACTCCGGATGTGACAATCGGCAACCCGGAAATCTTCTATCTGCACAGGGTAAAGGACGATCGGGATATCTACTTCTTCGTCAATCCGACCTACACGTCGCAGGATGCGAAGATTTCGCTGAGCGGGGAAGTGCGACCTGTTCTATGGGATTCTTCGGACACTGAAGAGCAGCCGATTGCACCATGGACGATGGAGAATGGATCCACGTCCTTCGAGCTGCAACTGCCTCCGACCGGATCAGCATTCGTCCTCGCCGGCGACCCGGTGCCCGTGGGGGTAAGCGATGCAGGAGTTGTGATTACCTCGATCACTCCCGACCGTGTACAGGGGTATGTGGCCAAAGAGCAGGGTCATGTGGTCCTTGATAATGGGAGTCAGCACCGTTATGAGGTTGGCTCCGGCTTTGTTCCGGACACACTGTCCCTCGACGAGGCGTGGGAACTTCGTGCGGAAGACGACAACGCCCTGATCATAGGGAAGTGGCTCGCCTCCGAGGGGCCTGTGGACGTCGAGTCTGCGCTTGATCCAGGCGTAACGTCGGGCTGGCTGCCAATGGTTCCCGGAGCATGGTCGTATCAGCTGCCGTCCG
>JAUJLY010000263.1 GCA_030447145.1 Thermomicrobiales bacterium | reverse complement strand
ACATTGTTACAAGGGGAGATCTTTACGAACACCACAACGCCCGAAGGCGGTCACGATGCGCATTATCGCCGTCCTGCAGCATGCCGAGAGGTTACACCGGAAGTTCCGTCACAGGATCATGAGGAACGCGTTTCCCTGCCCTCAGGGGCGATTTGCGGCTGCCCGGCGATCAACTCATCGATGACATCATCGGTGTAGGCGGCGACAGCGGGGGTGAGGGAGCGAGCGAAGGTACGAAGCTCCCGGAGAAGCGTGCCGAGATCATCGACCGGCGGGTCAATGGGACCGAACTCCTCCCGGATACGGGATCGCAGCCAGGAACCGGCGATACGGCGAACCCGATTGGTGGACGGTGGTTCGACTTTGGCGGCTGCGGATCGCTGCTCGATCTGCTGACGAAGGATTTTCCCTGGGATCGGGTAGCCGGTGGCGCCATCGACGGCAAGTCGCTGCCGCCGCACCTCCTCGGCGATATCGTTCCAGCGCAGGATCAGGTTCCATGCTCCAAACGCCTGCTTGCCGATTCGCTCGGCTTCCGCTTCGACATCGGAGAGATCGACCCTGACAACATCCCGGGAAGCGAGCAATGGCGAGATTTGATCGATGCGGAACCCTACCGCCGAGCGTGCAAGGCGAAAATAATAGAGCGTCAGCAGGAGGCTATGCCGGTAATCAAATCCTAGATCGTCGCGTGCCGCGAGAATGTCAATCAGGCGCTCATGTCCGATCGGCCGCATGAACTCGTCGATCGTGACGGGCAACAGGCAGATTTCCCGGTCGGGCACCGCGATACGGCGCAATCCTTGGCGTCCGCGGAGTAGATGGTGGGTCAACGAGTAATCGGGACAAAGAAAAATGCCGTCCGAAACGACGACATCGCCATCAAGGTCCGGGATCCGGTCGCGGACTGTTTTACCGAGATCGAGCAAGGCCCTGACAACATCAGCACTGACTTGCCGGGACTTGGCCGTTTCGACAGAGAACTTCGCATCGGCGGCCTTGATCGTCTGCCGACCACATTGGGTGCCGACAAGGAGAAAGTCGGGGTTCTGGAGATGCGCGCGCGATGCGACCCGGGCGATCTCTGGAATGTCATCCAGCCGGACTACGCCGCCACAGGCAATCGGAGGAACATCGTGATCCAGGGTGACGAGCGCTTCCACTCGTTGCCCAAGCGCGATCGCACACAGGTCAGCCCATCTATCACCGATGATCCCGCTCGCTCCCCCCCGATCCGAGAATCTCATCAGGGTCCGGTCGTATACGGCATTGAACAGTGAACCCCCTGGAAACGACGGCGATACGAGCGCGATATCCAATTCCGGGCGAGTATCGGTGTCGGGGATCACTGCATCATCCCAGTTGCCCTCGCGCCCGGACATGGTCGGCAAACCGCTTCATTAAGTGGGCTCCTGCTCCAGGTATCAGCGGACGAAACCTAACTCTTGTAGAATGGGACGAACTTCTCCCAGTCAAGGAACGGCCTCCGTGTAGACGGCACCGGTATCCTGCGCTCGGGAAGTCAACATGTCTCGTGAAACGTGATGGTGTTCCAGCACATCACCACGTGTTCCGTGCATCAGGGTACGCCCATGCAACCTGCTTCGCCAACTTCCTCGCCTCTGGATGACGGTCTCCGTCGCTTTCTTCGCCATGTCAGGAAGGAGGGGGCCGGATTCAGCCCCGGAAGCCAGTCGCGCGAAGCGGCGATGACCCTCAATGTGCCCGAGGCGTTCGTTGAGGCGTTGTTCACGAGTGCGCGAACCCGTGGTCTGCTCAAGCCGGTTCCGCTTGGCCGGGGAAGGATCCGATGGGCTGTATCCGCCTTGGGAGAGCGATTTCTTGAAGGTGAAGGCGATCCCTCGCTGGAGTGATCTCTGATCGAGCGAAAGCGCTGCGACGGCGGCGGTCCCCACACACTTGGGAGCAGTCCGGCAACGCCCAGTCCGGCGATCGCGGCCATACGTGCAGACCAGTCGGCGAAGGTCGTCTCGTAACGCAGCTCTACCGTCATCGTCCCTTCCGGAACCACGATCTGCATATAGCCGTTGCCGGTGCGCTGCACCTCCACCTGTTCGCCATCGGCGAACGCCTCCCAGCGAGGAAACCAGTTCCTCCGGATCGTGACCTCGCCAGCCGCCCCGCCAAACACTGCTACCAGGCGAGTGTCTTCGACGAAGACGCTCGTCGGACCCTCCGAACCATTTGAAATGAGGGGCGCAGGGTCCGACACCGTGTAAATGTCCCACTCGCCGACAGTTGCGGTTTGCTCCAGATCCGGGTCACCATTCGCCGCTTTGCGGGGATTCACCGCCCCAGCCGAAACATCCATATCCGTGACGACCACGGCTCCGATTGCATGGGTTTGCAGATAGGCTGGATCGAACGTCTGCGCAGGGTCCGGATAGGAGTGGCCCTGGCGATAGTTGTATGGTCCCTCATGGTCGGTGTGCCAGTACCAGAGCCAGTCATCATAGAAGAAAGGTGCATCCGACCAGGCGGGCCCCCAGAGCTGCTCATGCCACCACCCTTCGCGGTCGCCTACCACGAGGATCGCGGTGCCAGTCGGCCTCGCCGAATCGGCGACGCGTACCGCCGCCTCAAACGCCAGGAATTCGGACTGCGGGGTCGCACCGGACGCCTCAAGGAATGTGCCGTCCGCGGTGGTATCCGCGTCGAGTGTCCGGTAGTCCTCCGGGGGTGCCCAGACGGACCCCCAGAGAAGGACCAGGACGATGACCGCGACCGCGCCGGTGAGCCCGCCCGTGACGGCTCCCCGTCGCCCGATCCTGAAAAAGCGGACCAGGGCCTCAAGCGCCTGCGAGATCGCGAAGGCAGCGAGGTAGATCATCAGGAGGCGCTGGAACGGCATCAGCCTCGGAGCTTCTAGCTGCTCGATCAGCGCATCGTTCGCCGAGAGGACCCCGATGAGAAGCATGTACCCCAGGAGTGCCAGCGAGAACGCCCGCGCCACCGGGAAACGCCGCACCCCGATCGCTATCACGATACCTCCCAGCGTCGCGATAAACACTGGGGGTGAAACGGCCGTCAGCGTATTCGTCCAGTATTCCGAGAAAGACGCATAGCGCTCATACCGGACGAAAAAGTACAGATCCCGGTACCGGATGAGGGGCACGAGGACCGGCGCCGCCAGCAGCGCACTGGTGATCCCTACGAGCAGGATTCGCCGGCCGATAACTGGAGCGGAAAGGGCGGCATCGTCGCGGCGCGAGATGAACGCAGTGACGGCGATTGCGGCAGCGGCGATCATGATCGCCAGGAGTGAGCGGGGATTGGTGTACACGGCGACTGCGATCATGACTGCCGAGACAGTGCCCCACCCGTCCTGCCCTTTGATAACGGCGCGAGCCAACGCTGCACAGGCGATCAGGGCAACTGTCGCTCCCGCGACGTTGGTGACCAACCCCCAGCGCACCAGTTCCTCATAGCCGCCACGGGTCCAACCACCGTTGGTCCAGACTCCGCCCGGAATCGTGACGTGGAGGACCGTGGCAAGCATCGGCAACCAGGGATTGAGCCGATCGCCCCGCGCGAGGAACCAGAATCCAATCGCCGGCATCACGAAGATCAGCAACACCGCAAGCTTGTGTATGGCAATGATGGGCACGGAACCGAGCGCCGCAAACCAGAGCACGACCTCGAACCACGCGACGCCAAGAGGGTAAAACTCAACCGGGTATCCGCCCTGATGGTGTCCCACCCACCGCAGGAGATCGCCCTCTTGCACGCTCTGCAGCAGCGTCGCGGCGCGGGTAGCATGAAACGGGTGATCAACTGCGGCGAACGTGTCGACGACCGATTGCTGGCGGCCTGCGAACAGACCGGTCCGGAAGAAATCGAACCCGCCGAAGCGCCAGATCACCCACCCGCACACTCCGGCAAGGACAAGTGCGGCAAACCCGGTGTGCCGGGACCATTCACTGCTTGCTTTCCCGGAGCGGGAGCGAACAGTGTCATGCTCCGCCGTGGGTTCGTTCGACAAGGGCATCAGGCAGGCGGGTGCCCGGCACCTGGAGATGATGCTGGTGGGATAGTAAAGGCTTCGTTGTCATCCGATGAGAGCAGATACCAAAGCCCCAGAGTCACGCCAAGAAGGAACACGACCAGTGCTCCGTAGAAGATGCCGTTGATTGCCCATTGAGGCGACACATCAGGCAGGTTGCTTGCCTGGACGGTCCAGATTCCCCGGACTTGCCTGGCATCTTGATGGAGGCGGCCAAACCTCCACGTATACGCCGGTACGGAGCCGAATGCGATGTACCCAAACAGCGCGATCGTGGCCACTACCCAGAGGATCATCCGTACACGTCGAAACATCCCGGATGATCGCCTTTCGCCACCGGTGACAGCCCCAGCCCTGAAAGCCGGTTCATCCGTCCCTGGAGATGCGGGCATCGTAGGCTCATCGCGATTCATGGCAACCTGCTCGGGACCGGCCGCGAGCGAGGAGGAAATAACGATGATGCCGCTACATCCGCACCCGCTCATGGATCCTCACTGTTTCAGACGACGCTGGACTGCGGTTCGGTCCGCTTGATCTCGTGGTATTCCTCGTCGGCATTGACGCGTTCCAGGTCATGCCGCTCACCGAGCAGATTTTTCGCGGCTAGCATGCCGGTCTCGATCGAGTGGTCGGTGTTGTTGTACCGGAACGACCCACCTCGCCCAATGTACTGCAGGTTCTCGATGCTCTGAATGTAGTTCTTCATCTTGAGCAGCGGTTCCTGATAGTCCAGGTCATACACCGGATAGGCCTTGGTTGCCCGGAGTGTGAACCCACCCAGCACTTCCTCTGGCTTGACAAAGTGGAGATCCTCGACCAGGTGCTTAACGGACTGATTGACCAGTGCCTCGTCTGACATGTTCCAGATGTGGTCGCCCTTCGTGCAG
>JAUJLY010000262.1 GCA_030447145.1 Thermomicrobiales bacterium | reverse complement strand
GTAATGGATACTGTGTGGAATCCAGGTCCAGATCAGGGCGATCCCGTACAGACAAGGTCGTCCCGCAGGTGGATAAGGCAAGGAGACAACCCGAGGATATGAGCACGGTGAGCACATCCAACTACGACACCTTGACTCTGGAACATCTGACGGGTGTCGTCGGCAGGAAATGGACCTCCTATCCCGACGTGATTGGCGCTTTCATCGCGGAGATGGATTTTGGCACCGCCCCGTGTGTTGTCGAGGTGCTGCGGAAGACGGTCGACAATGGCTTTTTCGGCTACCTCCCGGACGCAATGGAGGAGGGATTGGCCAAGGCCTGCGCGGGCTGGTACGAAAGAAGCACGGGTTGGGATGTCCAGCCGGAGCAGATCCATTCGCTGCCGGATGTCCTGAAGGGGTTGGAGTTAACGCTGCAGCACTATGCGCCCAGGGGTGGCAAGGTGATCGTGCCGACTCCAGCCTACATGCCATTCCTTTTCGTTCCCGGATACCAGCAACGCGAGATCATCCAGGTGCCGATGCTCCGCGATGGCGATACCTGGCAGTACGATCTCGACGCGATCGACGCTGCATTCGCCGCCGGTGGGGAGGTGCTGATCTTCTGCAATCCTCACAATCCCATCGGCCGCGTCCTTACCCGGGAGGAGATGGTGTCGATCAGCGAGGTCGTGGAGAAGCATGGCGGGCGGGTCTTCTCCGATGAGATCCATGCGCCGTTGGTCTACGAAGGACACCGGCATCTTCCGTATGCATCGGTTTCCGAAGCGACCGCCAACCACACGATTACCTCGGTCGCCGCGTCGAAGGCATGGAATCTCGCGGGTCTCAAGTGCGCGCAGGTCGTGATCTCCAATGATGCCGACGCCGAGATCTGGACGAATGGAGCATCCTGGGCTGGGCACGGTGCCTCGACCCTGGGCGTGATCGCGAGCACCGCCGCCTACAACGTAGGCCAGAAGTGGCTGGATAGCGTCATCGCCTATCTGGACGGAAACCGCCGTTGGTTGGCCGAGCTGGTGGAGCAGGAGCTCCCGGACGTGGATTACAGCATGCCGGAAGGCACCTACCTGGGTTGGCTCGACTTCAGCGAGACGGCAGTGCCGATGGATATTGCGACGTTCTTCCGTGAGAACGCGGGTGTTGCCATCACCGATGGCGGCGCGTGTGGTGAGGTCGGCTGCAAGTGCGTGCGTTTCAACTTCGCGATGCCGCGTCCATTGATGGAGCAAGCGCTGCGGCGAATGGGAGAGGCACTGAGGACGCTGTAGGGGTTCCTGGGGCCACCGGCGTGGATCTTCCGGAACACATTCCGATCGCTCATCCGGAGATTTTTGTCTGCTGCCCGCTTGCGGGATCATTCCGCCACAGGATTGTCGCGAGGAGAGGGCCGACTTTCGCGGCAACCCTTGGTGACGATTGATGATGCAGGATCACGACTCGTCACGAAGTCGTTAAGGAGCTCGTGGACATGGGGTCGCAGGCAGGACAACCGGGAATGGAATATCGCTACCACCACGTTACCCGTGAAATCCTGATTCGCGACACGGCATTTCGGGGCGGGCCACAACCCGGCGAAGCGATGCCGCCTTTCGAACTACTGACGACCCAAGACCGTTGTGTCCAGAAATCCGACTTCGTCGGCCAACGTCCACTGTTACTCACATGTACGTCGATCACCTGCCCTATGGCGGCAACGATGGGGCCCGGTCTTCGGCGCCTGCACGCGGGCTTTGGCGATCGGGTCGACTTCGTCACGCTCTACGTGCGTGAGGCGCATCCGGGCGAACATTATCCGCAGCCGGAGACGGATGCTCAGAAGCTCGCGCACGCTCGTGCATACCAGGAGCTGGAATGTTTCCCCTGGCCTGTGGCCGTGGATAACGCTGACGGTGATCTCCATCGAGTTCTCAATCCGCATCCGAACGCCGCCTATCTGATGGACACAACCGGGAAAGTCGCGTTTCGGGCTCTTGCTTCTAACGATGAACGGGTGCTCCGGGAGGGCCTGGAAGCTCTGGTGACGGGTCGGCCGCTCCCCATTGGCGAGCGCGAGCCGGTGATCATTCCGATGCTGAAGGCAGTCGGCGTGATGCGCGAGGTATTGGAACGGGCCGGCCCCCAGGCCAAAGAGGACATTCGTCGGGAACTTCCGGGGCTCTACCCATTGCTATGTTTGGCCGCGATCTTCCGCCCGCTTCCACCACTGGCCCGGGGCATCGTCGCGTTGGCGGCGGTTGCCGTCGGAGTGATGGCCCCTGCTGCTTGGCTCGCCAGGCGCTTCGGGAACTGGAGCTAGTGACGGCTCCAGGGACATTCGCCCATGCTCCAAAATGGTTCGCGTCACTGGATGTCGTTCCAAGGGAACTCAAGCGGTGCCATCCCTGATGACACATGCTTTAAGTGACCTGGTCCAGGGCATCGATACCGGCGTGAGTGGCCGCGCCGACAACCAGGTGACTGATCAGGCCACGCGCATGGGCCTGCCACGGATAGGCGGTGGGACCAGAGGCAAGACCGAGAAGGGGGTTCATCAGTTCATCATTCAGCAGGAAGAGCCCCAGCCCATATACCAGGCCCCTCCCCGAACTGAGTCCTGGAACCCAGTGTCTCAGGGGGCCATAGAGCGCTCCCGGGACGATGCCGAGGGCATAATGCACTGCTATTCCTGCCGGGTTTGGTTGCCTGGGAGAAAGCTTGGCACCGAATGCACTCGCCATCTTGTTTACGGCAACGTGCGCGACATCCATCCCTTTCACGCGAGCCTTTTTCTCTCGCTGAACCGCCCTGGGGTCCTCGCGGCGGTAGAGGAACCAGCCAACCTGATCCATGAGCCAGACACCGGCAGCGCCAGCCAGTGCCCCTTTGACGACGTCCGCAGTGAAACTGGTATTGGCTTGTTGCATCTTCGTTGCCCTTGGTAACTGCTAAAAGGAGCTGTCCCCGGGGACCATTTGTGCGTCATGCAGCACGGCTGTGTCAAAAGACAGGAGAGCCAAGCTCTCGGTCCTCGGTCCATGATGATATTCACTCTGGTCCCGGTCCCGGACAGATGTAGCGGTTTTGCATGATCAATGCCGCGGAGCCTGCAAGAGACAAGCGAATTGATGAGCTGCTCCAGCCTTTGGTATCCCTGTGCTCGCAACAGTGAATGGCGGATTACCAGGGGAGTACACAGTTTTGGTTACCCCAGTGGCGTTTCAGAGACCAGATGCCCGACATCGTTTGATCTCTCGGGTGGTCGGAGATCGCGCAGCTCATGGGGTTGAAGAAGAGCAGGTTCGGAGCGCCGTCGAAGGTTTCAGCGATAAGGACCGGTACGGTGCCGACGGCCACGGTGATCGCGGTGGACGTGGCGCTCCCGGTCATTGACAGGACGAACCAGGAAATGGCGAGCGCGGCGAGCGTGTTGCCGAGGCGCGAGATGTCAGTCGGGAGCAGCACCGCAACGAACGGATGTGTCCGGTGAGCGTCCTCATGCTGGTCCACTGGCCTCAAACTCCCGGCGGGTCCATGACTCCGGGCGTCATCCTGTCATGGTCGGTACGTACCGGAGGCAATCAGTGGATGGAGGCCGCTTCCGGCACAGTGTGGTCGGCCCGGGCACGCAGCGTCGTCTCCAGAAGGATAACGATGGCGGCCCCTAGCGCCATGACCCAGGGAATGGCGCTGAGGGCTGTGCGCGACGCAACGATGCCGGCAAGCGTCGGGATAGTGGCGACGCCAAGGGTTGCCGCACTGACCTGGAAGCTGATGCTATGCAGTGAGATGTTTGAGCCGAGCCGGACCGGTGTGAGCGACATCAGGGTGGGGAAGAGCGGCGCCATCGACAGGCCGAAGATGAGCAGTCCCGCCTGGAATATGGTTCGCTGGTCCAGCGTCATGAGCAGTCCGCCGAGGAGCAGGCCGAAGGTTCCAAGTTGCACCAGGCGCGCCGGGTGCAGGTCGCGGGAGAGCGGCGCAAGAACCAGACGACCGACTGCCATGGAACCCCAGAAGAGGCCGGTCCAGAGGCCCGCCGCACCCTTGCTCACGTCGAATTTCTCGAACATGATCGTGTAGGTCCAGGTGCCGGCCGTTGCTTCGATGCCACACATGACAAAGAAAATCACGATCTGCAGCCAGACGATCGGCAGTCGCAACACCTCGCTCACCGGTACCTTCGCTGCCCTAACGTCGGTGCTGTGCTTTGCGCCGTCGCTCCACCGGTTTGTCGTGACGATGAAGACAAGGGCCATCAGCAGGATGGCGCTGGCCACGAGCACATACCCGAATCGCCAGACGCCGCCAGCAGCGAAGACGCCAGCCATAATAAAGGGACCGACCATGGCCCCAATGCCGAAGAAGGCGTGGAGCCAATTCATCACCGTGACGGAAAAATGCTCCGATGCATAGAAATTGAGTCCGGCATCGACCGCGCCGGATCCGAGCCCGATGAGCACAGCGGCGCACGGCAGGAGCCAGAAGCTCGGCGTGATGGTGTAGCTGAAGAGCCCAAGTCCCACGAGCAGGGTGCTGATGGAGAGCAGGCGACCGACGCCCAGGGCCTCGATTGCCTTGCCAGCCAGCGCGCTCGAGAGAAAGTAGCCTGCTCCCGAGGAGAAGAGAATGAAGCCGATATCCGGCAGTGGCCGATTGAACGTCTCGCGTATCGATGGCCAGGCAACACCGAGGACGGCATCGGGCAGGCCGATGCTGACAAATGCGAGAAAGGCGATAAGGAGCAGGAGTTTTGAGCTGGACCGTGCGGTGGACATGAAGAGACTGTCTTTTCAATAAAAGCCGCCGGAGTGGGTGAGTTCCGGCGGTGATGATGCAGGTGGGTGGGGGTGAGAGGGCCGGGTGGGGGTTAGACGGTGGCTGGGGCGGGGAGGGGCAGGGTCCGTCCCACCGCTTCCGCCACCGCCGCCACCTTCGGCATCATTGCG
>JAUJLY010000020.1 GCA_030447145.1 Thermomicrobiales bacterium | reverse complement strand
CATCTTGTCGACCGGCTCGAATGGCACCTGTCGCTCGGTCGTGTTCGATGTGTCGGAGGTATTCTCGTCGTTGGTTTGCATCGCTCCATCCCCATGAGTCTGCTTTGTCATAACAGGCTCAGTAACGTTTGTGATTTCTCCATGACGGGCAGCAATCTCCTGCAACCAGTGCGGGAGATCTGCCACATCGACGAGTGTCCTCGGATCGATGACGGACATGTCCGGCTCCGGCAATGAGCGCTCCTCCCCGGAGCCCTCGCGAGGCAGGTTCCGCCAGGCAGGAGGACGTCTCAGCCACTCGGGCATTCCGCTCTCCAGGCCGCCGTCTGGCAGCGGCCGCATCTCCTCCTCCTGGAATGCCTCCTTCGTCGCGTGAGTGGTCGTCCTGTCGCTGTCGGCCACGCTGCTATCCTCGCCGGGGTTTTCGAAGCTCATCGCTATCGAGCCACAGTGTGACCGGCCCGTCGTTGATCAGCTCTACCGCCATTTCCGCGCCAAAGACTCCCTGCTCCACGTGGAATCCCAGGCCACCCAAGAACTTGCAAAATGTCTCGACCATCGGCCTTGCCATAGCCGGCGGCGCGGCGTTGATCCAGCTGGGTCGCCTCCCTTTCCGGACATCGCCATAGAGTGTAAATTGCGAGACGATGAGCATCGCGACGCTCTCCGGGTCAGCCGCCATATATTCGAGCGCGGACCGGTTCATAGTCCCATGCTCGTCATCCAGAATGCGCAGGTTCGCGATCTTGCCGGTCAGTATCTCGACCTCGTCGACCCCGTCCCCCGCCGTCACACCGAGCAGGATCAGGTAGCCGGCGCCGATACTCGCCACTACCTCACCGGCCACCGTCACACTGGCGCGAGAGACCCGCTGCAGGCAGACTCTCATCGCGGACCGGTTCGCACGATGGTCGCGCTCGCCAGCGCGGCGATACCCTCGCCCCGTCCAACGAACCCCATGCCTTCGTTCGTGGTTGCCTTGATGCTGATTGCATCCTCGCCGAGCCCAGAGACGCGGGAGATTTCTTCACGCATTGCGGGCACATGAGGGTTGACCCTGGGCGCCTCCGCAATGACGGTGGCATCAAGGTTCACCGGTTCCCAGCCGTGATCCCTCAACAACGCAACTGCATGGCGCAAGATGTCCCGGCTATCCATGCCCTTCCACTTCGCCTCGGTGGGAGAAAAATGCACGCCGATATCGCCAAGCGCAGCCGCGCCCAATAAGGCATCAGCGATCGCGTGGAGCAGTACATCGGCATCTGAGTGACCATCCAGACCACGACCATACGGGATCTCAACCCCGCCAAGGACCATCCGACGTCCCTCCGCAAAGCGATGAACATCGTAGCCAATGCCGGTGCGAGGGAACTGCATGGTCGATTCTCTCTGTCGCTGAAGCAAAAGCGCGTCAACCACATCCAGGTCTTCCGGGTGGGTGATCTTGATATTCAACCGGTCACCGGGCACGACCGAGACCGGCCGCCCCAACGCCTCGGCAAGCGATGCCTCATCGGTGAACTCGATGTCGCCGGCGATAGCCGCCTCACAGAGCTCGAGCATCCTCTCTTTCACGAACCCCTGTGGCGTCTGCGCAGCCCACAGTGTGGAGCGAGCCAGGGTGGCGACAACGACACCATCTTCCACCCGCTTCACGGTGTCGGACATCGGCGTGGCAAGGATCGCCGCACCAGTCTGCCGGGCTCGTTCTGCGCACATGTCGATCAACGCAGGGGTAATCAGCGGCCGGGCAGCATCATGCACCAAAACAACCTCAAGATTATCGTCGACTGCGCCGACGCCATTGGCCATGGAAAGCTGTCGCTGATCACCGCCCGGGACAAGGGCAGTCACCTTTGTCCACGCTCCTGAGGATAGAAGGGATTGTATCGCAGCTTCAGTATGGTCACCATGGACGACCACCACATCGCGGACGGAACTGGCCGCCTGCATGGCATCGAGTACCCAGGCGAGCACAGGGCGGCCACAGACGTTTGCCATGATCTTGCCTGCGTCACCGAAGCGCTCGCCACGGCCGGCCGCCACAATCACACACCCGGCGAAACCCGTCATACTCCGTTGGCCAAATCAGCGTAAAGCGTGGAAAGCCGCTCCCATGAGTGCTGCGGAACAGGGGCGGCACCGAGTTCCCGCCCTTCCCGAAAGCCCGCGCCGTGATAGTCGCTGCCACCGGTCGGCACCAGGCCCCACCCGTCCGCGATTACATGCAGTTGAGCGTGTTGCTCAGGCGAGTACTCCGCGTAATAGGTCTCGAGGCCCTTTAGACCCGCAGGGACCAGCCTGGCGAGTGTCCCCTCGATGTCCTTCGTAGAGAATGGATGTGCCAATACCGGGATCAC
Organism: Thermomicrobiales bacterium; assembly: GCA_030447145.1. Taxonomy (GTDB): domain Bacteria; phylum Chloroflexota; class Chloroflexia; order Thermomicrobiales; family UBA6265; genus UBA6265. The sequence goes on along the minus strand of JAUJLY010000020.1, from coordinate 13,842 downwards.
GCTGTACTCCACGAGCAGGCCGACGGCGTCCTCCGGTGAGAAGGAATCACGTGGGATGTACGCGGGCCGCCCGGCCTTCAGGAAGCGCTCGAACGCATCGTTCACAGAGTCCACCGCCCCGATCTCCATCAGCGCGCGGGCCACATGGGGACGTCCAATGCTCCCCTCTTCGGCCTGAGCAAGGATGGCTTCCCCGTCCACCGGGTACCCGAGCTCATGCAGGCGGGCGATCATTCGCTCCACGCGACGAACGCGAGCCGCGGCAAGATCGCTGAGCCTCGCTTGCAAATCGCTGTCGTTGCTGTCGACGAAGTATCCGAGGATATGCACCTCCGCACGGTCAACGGTTGTTGAAAGCTCTACACCGGGCACCAGTGTTATTCCGGCCCGCGCGGCCGCCTCACTTGCAGCGTCAAGGCCGTCCATCGTGTCGTGGTCTGTCACTCCCAGCACAGAAATACCCCGCTGGCTGGCATTGGTGACCAGCTCAGCAGGGGTATCCAGACCATCCGACGCGTTGGTGTGAGTGTGAAGATCGATTTTTGCCTGAGTTCGCGCGGATTCGGTGGCCATCGTACTGGCGTCGCTATCGTGGCTCGACGACCAACCGGATCGCCGTGCGGTCTTCATTCTCGATGGTGACATCGATGAAGGCAGGAACGCAGACGGCGTCGATACCGGTCTCGGCGAGATAATCCCGCGCGATCGCTACAGCCTTGACCGCCTGGTTTGTCGCACCGGCACCAATCGCCTGGACTTCAGCCCGCCCGGATTCACGGACAACACCCGCAATCGCCCCGGCAACCGCGCTCGGGCGGGAACGGGCAGAGACCTTGAGAACCTCACCGGCAACGCGAATAACTTCGCCCTCGGCGATGTACTCAACCGTCGTGCTCACCTCGTGAAGGCTATGGCCGTTCGAAGGTGCTACCTCTGGCGCAGGCTCAAGTGATGGCACCGGCTCAAACGATGCGCTCGTTGCATCCCACGAACTCTCCGCGTCCTCTGCAGCGACTTCCGTCTCCACAGGTGCATCGAAAGAAACGACTTCCTGCTCGATTTCTACTGTCACCACGGACTCGGTGACCTGCTGGTCACTCCCATCCTTCTCATCAGCATCCGGTGGGAAGCTGTTGCCCTCCGGATTGATCTTGATGTCCTGCAGATTGAGCTTGCTGAAGAACCGATTCATGCGTGAGATGCTCTCTTTCCGATTCCCATTAACCCGGAGTCCGGGTGCTGTGATGCCTTGGGGCAAACCGAAACCAGGCAGGAGCTCCTACTCTCCAGCGTCCCGATTGCGTGACTTGCCCAGCGAAAGCCTCTTCTCCCCCGTCAAGCCCGGAGAGGTCCTGACGTGTCACCGCCGAGATGCGGTCACGCCCCTAGTCTACGCTGCGACTGCCTGTTTTCGCACCAAATAAGCGTAACAATATGGAAACAGGCGCCAGTCCCACATTGTGTCGGCCAAGCAGAAGACACAAAACGCGGGTGGCCGCGCCTGTTTCCCAGGTCACGACCACCCGCGTGTCGTCATCAATACGCGTGAGCTATGCGTCATCGCCGGCAGGTACCCCATACCGCATCAGCGATGTTTCTCTCCTTACCGCGCGTACTCGACCGCGCGGGTTTCTCGAATGACCGTGACCTTGATCTGTCCCGGATACTCGAGCGTCTCCTCGATCTTCCGCACAACATCCTGTGCAAGACGCGTCGCGCCCAGATCGTCAACCGAGTTTGGCCTGACCAGGATCCGGACCTCACGGCCTGCCTGGATCGCAAACGACTTCTCCACACCCTCAAACGAGTTGGCGACGCCTTCCAGCGCCTCAAGCCGCTTGATGTATGTCTCAACCATCTCACGTCGCGCACCAGGGCGTGCACCTGAGATAGCGTCAGCCGTCTGCACGATAAACGCTTCGATGGTCTGCGGCTCTTCCTCGTTGTGATGTGCCGCGATCGCGTGCACGATCTTGGAAGACCGGCCCAAACGCTTGGCGATATCCGCGCCAATCAGGGCGTGTGGGCCCTCCACCTCGTGGTCCACTGCCTTGCCGATGTCATGCAACAGACCGGCGGTCTTCGCCACATTGACATCCGCGCCGAGCTCAGCCGCCAAGGCTGCGCATAGCAGTGACACTTCAAGTGAGTGTCCCAGCACGTTCTGGCCGTAACTCGTCCGGAACTTCAATCGTCCCAGAAGCTTGATCAGGTCAGGGTGCAGACCGGGCACGTTCGCCTCGTAGGCAATCGTCTCGCCCTCCTCCCGCATGATCTCCTCAAGCTCGAGCTGGGTTTGGTAGACAACTTCCTCGATCCGCGCGGGATGGATCCGGCCGTCCTGCAGTAGCTTGGCCAGTGCGCGGCGTGCGACTTCACTCCGGACTGGGTCGAACCCGGAAACCGTCACGGCCTCCGGCGTGTCGTCGACGATCAAGTCCACGCCAGTTGCCTGCTCCAACGCCCGGATGTTACGGCCCTCACGGCCGATGATCCGGCCCTTCATTTCGTCGTTCGGAAGCGGAACCACGCTCACCGTGGACTCCGACACGTAATCGGACGCGATGCGCTGGATTGTGGTCGCCAGGATCTTGCGCGAACGCCTGTCGGCATCTTCCTTGGCTTCCCGCTCAATCTCGTGCACGCGGCGCGCTGCCATGTGCCGTGCCTCGCCCTCAATATCCGCGATCAGTTGATCGCGTGCTTCGGTAGCAGTGAGTCCGGCCACCCGCTCAAGCTCCTGATGGCACTTGACCCGCGCTGCCTCAATTTCCTCAGACTGCTGTGCCCGGAGCGCGTCAAGCTCCTTCATTACCCTGGATCGATGCTGGTCGAGCTGCTGCTGCTTGTTGGCGCGTTCCTCATCCCACGTCTCACGCGCCCGCTGGAGCTGCTGCTCCTGCTTTCGAGCTGCCTGCTCCCGCTGCTCGAGCCCCTGGCTTTTCTTGTCTATCGACTCTTCTTTTTGCTCTATCCGCCGCTCGATTCGCTCGATTTCCTTCCGGCGCTGAGTCAGCTCCTTATCGAGCTCTCCTCGGAGGCGGATTGCCTCGTCCTTTGCCGACAGGGCCATATCCCGTCGCCTGGATTCAGCCTCTTCCAAAATGCGATCTGCTTCAATCTGGGCTCCTTTGACGCGCGACTGCGCACGCTGGTCCAGCCAGAAATAGGTCACGAAAAAGGTGATTCCAGCAACGAGCAATGCCCCGATGATTGCAACCAACAGGTCACTCATCGTGATAGCTCCTCGCTCGTGTCCCCACCATTGTGATATGGGGCGCTGAATTGTTAAGGTGTGTCAGGGCGGGGCTGCTAAAGGTAGGCCAGCAGCGCTGCCACCGACCTGCCATCATCACTGCCCACTTCAGGGCCCGTACCTTTGGATGATACGTTTAGTCGAGAAGGGACGTCAAGACGCGCCGAATGTATACAATAGGCTGGACCGGCATACGTACGAGCGAGTTAAGTCCTCGGGCGGGGCCCAATAAAGCACATCACCAGTGCCTGCAACCCAACGTGCTCACTACACCCACACACCGAAGCAGGCATCTTCTCCCTTCCCTGACCCCCATGCCGGCAAACCTTCTACAATGAGCGCATCAGGACGCAGCGCGAATCAGCGATGGAGTGTGCCGATGGCGAACGGAAAATCTCGGGAAGACGATTCGGACCAGCAGGCGGATGTCGCCTTGCTCATCGATTATGAGAATCTGCAGCTCAGCCTAAAGCGCCATTTCAACCTGACAACTCCTAAGATGAGCCTCATCATTCAGGAGGCGCAGGAATATGGCCGCCTTGTCCTGGCGCGCGCCTACGCTCCCTGGACATCGCCTGACCTCAGCATCGATGCCGAGAACCTTTACCGGCAGGGCATCGACCTTAGCTACACTACAGCTGGCAAGAACAGCGCGGATGTCCGCATGGCAGTTGACGCCGTGGACCTCACCAGCCGAGTCGATAACATCCAGACAATCCTCATTGTTACCGGCGATGGGGATCTGATCCATCCACTCAACTACCTGCGGCAACAGGGGCGGAAAGTGGTTGTGATCGGTGTCGATGCCGCGATGAGCCGGATGCTCTCCTCTGCGGCGGACTCGGTGCTCATTTACGAACGTGACCTGGACCCTTCGGTACAGCGTCGCGTGCGCCAGACGCAGCAGGGACGACGCCAGTCATCCAGCACGGCGCCAACCCTGAATGCAACGCCAAGGCAGGAACAAGAAGAGGAGCAGGAACCTGCCCCGAGACTGACGCCACTCAAGAACGCTCCTCCCGCCGAAGAGGCGTTCAGATTATTGCAGGATGTTCTTCAGCGCCACGGCAATAGTGAGCCGCTGCTGTATCAGGAGATTGGGCATTGGCTGGGCCGCGAGCACAATATGAAAGCGCGAGCGTGGTACGGCGTCCCATTCAGCAGTTTCATGGATGCCGCGCAAGAGGGCGGATACGTTACGCTGACGACCTCGGGCGGCAACAGTTACGCCTCCCTCCCCTCAACAAGTATCGAAGATCAAATCATCGAAGATGGCGACGAGGATGAAGAGGAGATCGACACTGGCGCTGCCGTCCGGCTGGAATCGCTACAGTCCGAGGAGCGCAGGGCCCTCTTCGATGCACTCAGGGAACTCGACAACGATCCCCGCCTGAAATACTTCACCTTCCGCACGATCTTGCGGCACCTTCTCTCGACCAGCGCGCTTCCCCGCCTGAACGAGACGCAGATCCGGAGCCTCTTGAACGATCTTGCGAACCGCGAGCCACCGATCCTGATCCGCACAACCAGACGCGGACGCAATCCCTCGGGTGGTACCTACACCTTTGCCGGGTTCACGCTGACGCCGGATGAGGACGCGCTTCGAGTGGATGAAACGGAATACGACACGGATTAGAGCGGCGTGCCATTCGACACAACGAGCGATGGGGCGATCAGCGAGCGACGAATGTCGTCAGGAATGACAGGGTAAACGGGGTGCCCCGCCCCTCAGATGTGTCTCACGGCCACAGCGGGGTCCCTGGCTCTCCCCAACTCCCTCACCTACTACTCCCGCGTGACTGTGACGTCCCCCGCATACGGGCGCAACAAATCGGTTATGCCCTGTCCATTGGTTTCCGCCAAGATCCATGAACCTGGTGTGCCTCCAAGGAATGCGAGCAGGTCCTCGATGGCCCCGGCGATCGAGCGTGCGAGCGTCTCGCCTGGCCGTACCCATTGCTCAAGATGCAGCTCCTTAATCGTGAGGACCCCTGTCTTGCGGTGAAAGCTGGGGTCAAGGCGTCCAACGATCTTCCCCCGATGCAGAATCGGAAGGGAATAGTAACCGTACTGCCGTTTGGGCTCGGGCACGTAGCACTCCAACCTATAGAAAAAGTCCCATAGCTGCTCCCCCCGGGACCGGTTCCATATCAGGTTATCGAAGGGGGAAAGCAGTGTCGTGAGCGTCGGGCGTGCCTTGCGCTCACGGAGCAGTTCCAGCCGCTCCTGCAATGCCGCATCCATCCACACCGGCTCAGCGATCCCGGGAACCTCGACGGGAACGACGACCCCCTCTGCGACAAACTCCTTCAACAGCTCGCGCACCCTGGCGATGGGAACATGGGGCGGACCACCGGTCCGGAAGTAATCTGAAGCCCAGCGTGCGGTGGTTATCCCCAGTGCCCGCAATGCGTGGCCTAACAGCGCCCGCTGCTGTGTCTCGATGGAGACAGCTTCTCCTTCCCAGAAACCTGGAACTACCCGCTCTGGAAGATCAAAATAGCGCGCGAAGCTACGGTCTCGCTTGTGCACCATAACCTCGCCGCGGATCCACAACGTAGCCAGGGCTCGGCGCTCCGGTTTGTTTCCCCACCATTCCCATTGCCCGGCCCGGCTTGCCTCCGGGGGCGGCTCAAAGTCTCGTGAGGTGATCGGCCCTTCCGCCGTCATCCGATCTATGACCCTGCGCATGATCGCCTGGCTCTCGGGTTGCCAGCTCCATCCTCCATGAGTCGCACGCGCGTTCTCCATATAGGGGCGAAAGAGCGGTAACAGATCGGTCGGCAGGATAGATGCGGCGTGCCCCAGGTACTCCGTCAGCGCACTGTCCTCGGCGTAGAGATCGGTCACGAGGTTACAGTCATAAGGACCCAACCGGCTCCAGAGGACGGTTTCGTGAGAGCGGGAGATGACAGAGATGGTATCGAGCTGGATGGTGCCAAGGTGCTCGAAGATATCCAGGACGTCGCTTCTGGTGGGTCGACGGCGAAGAACCCGACGGTCCAGCCGCTGGGCAATGGCCGCCAGTGCTTGCGCCTCATCCCGGGTGACTTTCTCAACCGCCACTCACGACTCCCCTCTGCATTGTCGAGCGAGCACATCCGCATGTCGAGCGTCGACGATTCTCTGCGGATACACGCTCCACATGCTATCGCACACTACGGACACCTCCTGTCCGCGTTATGCTTGCTGCGGAATATTGTCGTTCTGGAGGATTCAACCTATCCATGCGCGTTGCGCTCGTTCACGACTACCTGACCCAATACGGCGGCGCCGAACGTGTCCTTGAAGTTCTCCACGAACGCTATCCCGACGCACCCGTCTATACCTCGCTTTACGATCCGGACCAGCTGCCTGACTCCTTCAAGAGTTGGGATATCCGGGTTAGCATGCTCGGCAGCATCCCTGGATCCGCCCGAACGCATCGGCTCTGGGCACCGCTTTATCCTGCCATTTTCGGTCACGTCGGGTTCCACGCGATCAAGGACGTCGACATTGTCATTGCGGACACCAGCGCCTGGGCCCACCACACGCGGCCCAGGCACGACATTCCGGTCATCTGCTATTGTCACTCGCCTGCCCGCTTCCTCTACGGCGATCCCAACTATCTTGGCGCTGCGAGGATTCCTGCTCCGCTTCGTCCAGCGAGCAGCGGACTCTTTACGGTCCTGCGCTGGCTGGACCGGCGTGCAGCGGAGCGTCTCGCGCACGTCGTCGCCAACTCGGGCGCCGTCCGCGAGCGTATTTGGAACGACTGGGGCGTGAACTCTACAGTGATTCACCCACCAGTCAATATCGATCGATTCCGGCCAGCAGAACCAGTGGATGCTGAGGATTGGTATCTCGTCGTTTCCCGGCTCGTCCCGCACAAATGGATCGATCGGGCGGTTCGTGCTTGCACAACCGCCAACAAGCGGCTGAAGGTGATCGGGAGCGGAAGGTCAAAACACGCGCTCCGGCGCATTGCTGGTCCAACGATCGAGTTCCTGGGCGAGAGATCTGATGCCTATGTTGTGGATCATATGCAACGCTGCCGTGCCCTCATTCTTCCCGGTATCGAAGACCTCGGCATGACCTCGATAGAGGCGCAGGCCGCCGGCCGGCCTGTCATCGCCGCACGTGGTGGCGGAGCGCTGGAAACGGTGATCGAGAACGTGACTGGACTGTTCTTCGACCCTCGAGACGATGATGAGCTCGTTCGACTGCTCCATCACGAGCAGACCTGGGATACCGAGGTCATCCAGCAGCACACACGTCAGTTTGGGACTAATGTATTCTTGGAGAAGATGAATACAGTCGTGCAGGACGTTCTCTGTGAGGCTGCCAAGCCATAGTTTCTCCGGCACGTCAGAGACGATAGCCGCCAGCGCCTGTCGCGAGGAAGAAGTCCGGAGACAATATTCAGAGCAACAACCTCCTGTAGGCAGCCTCGGGTCTTCGGATCGTCACGCCCGCCGTTTAGCACGTCCACCGAAAGACGCAGGGCGTTATCCCGGACGATACCCGGCCAGAAATGGAACGGGCCCTACCACGGACGGCGAAAGAACTGTCGCAGCCTAAGTGGCCAGACCATCAAGGCAGCTTCAATCACCACGCGCCGTGAAAGCTTGGACGCTCCCGCCACCCGATCCGTGAAGGTTATTGGGACTTGCTCGACCGTATGTTTCCGCTGGAGCGCGCGGTAGGTCGTCTCGATCTGGAAGCTGTATCCGTCGGAATGCATGCTCTTCAGGTCGATGTCACGGAGCGTCTCGCTCGTCCAAAGCTTCAGGCCTCCCGTGAGATCCCGAATCGGCACCCGAAGTATGGTTCCCGCGTAGAATCCTCCAGCGCGGCTGATCAGCTTCCGATGCCAAGGCCATCCGACTGTCCGTCCACCGGCGACATACCGGCTTCCAAGAACCAGATCGGCGCCTGTCTCGGCGGCGACATCGATCATAATCTGGAGATCGGAGGGACGATGCGAATGATCGGCGTCCATCTGCGCAATGTGGGATGTCCCTAGCTCCAGCGCCCGCTGGAACCCCGCGATGTAGGCGCGCCCCAACCCTTCTTTCTCCGTCCGATGCAGAACAAACACCTGTCCTGGATGCTCGCGCGCCAGATGATCCGCCAGCTCTCCTGTACCATCGGGCGAGGAATCGTCCACGATGAGCACCTGCGGCACAGGTTCCAGGGCCAGCAACTCTTCGACAAGCGCGTCGATGTTCTCAAACTCGTTGTATGTGGGAATGACGATCGTCACGGCCATCGGGGAGCTTGAGGCCGGGAGAGAGGTAGGCATCAGGCGTCGCCGTCGCCCCGGCCGCGAGTGAGCAGAAACTGCACCTGAACCAGCAGCGCATCGACATCGAACGGCTTGGAGAGCAAGGCATCCGCCTGCAGCTCGGGCGTTCGGTCCCTCAGCGTCCGGCTGGCTGACATGGCGATGATTGGCAGATCAGCTGTCTCCGGTTCCTGGCGGAGGCGAGCGATGAGCGTGCCTCCATCAACACCCGGAAGCATGATATCCATCAGGATGAGGTCCGGCTGCCAGTCACGGGACATCATAAGGCCCTGTGCACCGTCCCGAGCAATGGCAACCGTATATCCCTCGCCCTTCAAGACAACATCGATGAGCTGGGCGACATCATCCTGATCTTCAACGACGAGAATTCGTGACGACACGCGATTGCTTCCTTACGTAACGGGCGCCTCGAGGCGCCGGCGATTCTCCGTTCAACCTACTCTACCGCATTGTACGAACGCAACATCCGGACCTCCCAGGTCCAGCGTCTATACCTTCGCGGGTTCGCCGGTATCCATGAGATCTGCCCCGAGCTCGTTGAGCTTGTTGACGAAGTCTGCATAGCCGCGGTCGATATGATAGACATCGGTAAGCTGCGTTTCCCCCTCAGCAACCAGGCCGGCCAGCACGAGACTCACAGCCGAACGTATATCCAGCGACGCGACCCGGGTGCCCCGAAGCCTGGTTGGCCCGTGAATCTCGGCCGATGTTGCCAGGAACTCCCCCTTCTCGCCAAATCGGGCGACCCGGATGTCCGCGCCCATCTTCCCCAACTCGTCCGTATAGCGAAGGCGATCCTCGTACACCCGCTCATGCACTGTAGCGACGCCCGTCGCCTGGGTCAGCAGCGGAACAAAGGTCGATTGACTATCCGTCGGGAACCCGGGGAATGGCAGCGTCTGGACATCGACGGACCGCAGTTCCTTTCCGGCCCGGATCAACATTCTCCCATCGCGATGCCAGACCTCTGCACCCGCTTCAAGCAGCTTCTCCGTGATGGGTAGCAAGTGGGGTTCAAAAATCCGCTGGAGCGTAACCTCACCGCCGGTGATGACGGCTGCGATCGCATAGGTCGCCGCCTCAAGCCGGTCTGGAATGACGATTTCCGAAACGCCGCGCAGCCGCTCAACACCCTCGACAGTGATGATGGGTGAGCCGAGGCCACTGATGCGTGCCCCCATCCGGTTCAGCATATTGCCAAGCCAGACTATTTCCGGCTCCGCCGATGCATTGACAATCACCGTCGTGCCAGCCGCCAGGGTAGAGGCCATCATGATGGCTTCGGTCCCCGTATGACTGGGGTAATCCATGTAGATGCGGGCGCCCTGGAGCTTGGCAACCCTGGCCTGGATTCCCTCGGCATTGCGGATAATCTCCGTACCCATCCGCTGGAAGCCACGCAGGTGCATATCGATGGGGCGCTTGCCGATCTGGTCGCCTCCGGGCATGTAGAACGATATTTCGCCCTCCCGCGCCAACATTGGTCCCGTTACCACCACAGATGCCCGAGTCGCCTTAAAGAGATGTGGTGGAGCATCCGTGCGGACGATTTCGGTCGCTCGTACCGCGACACGGTCGTGCTCCTTGTCGATGTCAACCTCCGCGCCGAACGCTCGCAGCAACTCCGCCATGGAGAGCACATCCGCGATCATGGGGGCGTTATTCAGCACGACCTCTTCAGTTGTCAGCAGTGACGCGGCCAGTGCCTTCAAGGCGGCGTTCTTGGCACCGCTGATACGAACTTCACCGTGAAGGGCATTGCCTCCCCGGATCTTGAGCAGGCGCTCCTCTACCGCGGTGTCAGCAATGGTGGATTCGGGAGAGACGGACATGGATGTGACCCTTCCGGTCGTTATTCATTAGTGGTGTTTGAATCGGTGGCGGCGCGTGCAGACCACCGTGCGTTGTCTCGCAACAACGGGCCCCTAGCATTCCGGCAACGGCCTGGACAAGTATAGATGTGCCACACTGCAGGGCAAGCGGGCACAGAGCCGGCGATGTCGGTGTGACATCGCCGGCTCCTCCCTCTTCCCCCTAATTGACACGTTTACCGTGGCGCTCCGCTGCTGTTACGACGACGACGCTCACCGATCCTGAGGCGTAGCGCTGCGCGGCGAAGTGCCGCATCGGCCTCGGCGACGCTCACCCGGTCGGACTCATTTCGCAGTGATACCTCTGCCGCATCTCGTGCGCGTACCGCCCGCTCGAGGTCGATCTCCTCCGCCCGCTCTGCAGAATCTGCGAGGACGATCACGCGATTGTCGAGAACCTCGACAAATCCGCCGAAGACGATCAGGGAATCTTCCTGGTTGCCTTTCTTGACACGCACCTCACCGGCGGAAAGGAGGGAGATGAGCGCGGCGTGGTTCGGTAGGATGCCGAGGGTTCCCTCGGAGCCCGGTGCAACCACCATATCTACGTCATCTGCCTGATAGACGACACGCTCACCTGTTACGAGCTCCATTGAGAGCTTGGCCACGGACAACCTCCTGTAGCGAGGAGGTCACACCGTTGTTCGGCGCGACCTCCGTCTCGCCCCCTTACCGGTTCTCGGCCTCAAGACGCTCGGCGGCTTCAACGACTTCATCGATGCTGCCCTTGTAGCGGAAGACGCTCTCCGGCAGGTGATCGTGCTTGCCGTCAACGATCTCTTTGAAGGAGCGAACCGTGTCCGCAAGCGAGACGAAGCGGCCCGGGTTACCGGTAAACTGCTCGGCTGTGAAGTACGGCTGGGACATGAAGAGCTCGATGCGGCGGGCGCGGGCCACGATCTGCTTGTCCTCGTCGCTCAACTCCTCGACACCGAGAATGGCGATGATGTCCTGCAGGTCACGATAGCGCTGCAAGATCTGCTGCACGGCGCGGGTCACATCGTAGTGCTCCTGCCCGATGATCAGCGGATCGAGGATTCGGCTGGTGGACGAGAGCGGATCGACCGCCGGGAACAGACCGCGCTCGGCAATCGAGCGCTCCAGCGCGAGGGTCGCGTCGAGGTGAGCGAACACCGAAGACGGGGCTGGATCGGTATAGTCGTCGGCTGGCACGTAGACGGCCTGCACCGACGTGATGGAGCCGGTCCTCGTCGAGGTGATGCGCTCCTGAAGCTGACCCATCTCGTTGGCGAGGGTCGGCTGATATCCCACCGCGCTCGGCATACGACCGAGAAGGGCCGACACCTCGGAACCCGCCTGCACGAACCGGAAGATGTTGTCGATGAAGACGAGCACGTCGCGGCCTTCGTCGCGGAAGTACTCGGCCATGGTCAGGCCGGCAAGCGACACACGGAGACGCGCTCCGGGCGGCTCATTCATCTGGCCGAAGACGAGGGCGGTCTGGTCACGCACGCCGGACTCGGCGAGCTCGCCCCAGAGCGCGGTTCCCTCACGGGTCCGCTCGCCCACGCCGCAGAAGACAGAGTAACCACCGAACTCAGCCGCAATGTTACGGATCAGCTCGGTGATGATGACTGTCTTGCCAACGCCGGCACCGCCGAAGACGCCGATCTTGCCGCCCCGGGTGAAGGGGGCGATCAGGTCGATGACCTTGGTGCCTGTCTCAAGCACCTCAACAGCCGTCGACTGCTCCTCGAAGGAGGGCGGCTCCTGGTGAATCGGTCGGAACTCGGTCGCGTTGACAGGTCCCAGCTCGTCGATCGGTTCGCCAGTCACATTGAAGATACGGCCGAGCGTTGCCTGCCCAACCGGTACAGCGATTGCCTGACCAGTGTCTACCACTTCCTGACCGCGGCGGAGACCATCGGTGGTGCTCATGGCAACGGCGCGAACGCGATCGTCGCCAAGATGCTGCTGCACTTCAAGCACGAGTCGCCGCCCATCGGGGAGGTCTGTTTCAAGTGCGTTGTAAATCTGTGGAAGTTGGTCTGGCGGGAATTCAGCATCGACCACGACACCGGTGATCTGGACGATCGTGCCGGTAGCACCGGTTTTCTGCTGTTGGGGTGCGGTTGCTGGTGCAGCCATGTTGCGTTCCTTACCTGAAGCGAATGCCGTGAGGCTGTAACCGCTCGTGCCTCAAATCTGTCTTTGTAATATCGTCGTGTGCGATACGGCCCTAGTCAGTCCGGAAGGCGTTCGCGCCTGCCGAAATCTCGGCGACCTCGTTGGTGATTTGTGCCTGACGCGCCTTGTTGAAAGCGAGGTCCAAGTCGTCAACGAGCTCCTTCGCGTTGTCGGTGGCATTCCGCATCGCGACCATCTGGGCCGAATAGAACGACGCGACTGTCTCGAGCACCGCCTGGTAGACCTGCACCTCGACGTAACGCGGCAGAATCTCGTTGAGCACATCCTTCGGGTTCGGCTCGAAGATGTAGTCTTCCCCTTCCCCGGCATCGCCCTCGGGGCGCTCGATAGGAAGAATCTGGACGACTTCCGGCTTTTGCGTAAGCGTGTTGACGAACTGCGGGTAGAGCAGGTGCACCGCGTCCACCTCCCCAGACAGGAATTCTTCGACGGCCACGCTTACGATGGGCCGAATGTCGTCCAGGCTTGGACGGTCACCCAGCTGGATGAATTCTGCAACGACTTCCTGACGAGTGCGGTTCAGGAAATCCCGACCCTTCTTGCCGACCGCGATAACCTTCGGCGGCGTGCTGCCGGCTTCAGTACGAATGTACTGGGTCACCCGACGCAGGATGTTGGAGTTCAGCGCGCCCGTCAGGCCCCGGTCCGGAGTCACCACGATCAGGGCCGTCCGGCGGACGTCCCGCTGCTGAAGCAGCGGGAACTGAGCCATTTCGTCGGCACCGAGCTGCAACGACGCCAGGTCACCCAATACGTCGCGAAGGCGTTCCGCATACGGTCGTCCGCTGGTCACGCGGTCCTGGGCGCGCCGCATCTTGGATGCGGCGACCATCTCCATTGCCCGCGTGATTTGTGACATGTTCCGGACACTGCGGATTCTGCGACGAATTTCACGAGTGCTTGGCATGTCGCCTTGTCCTCCCGGGTTTAGTCGGCGGCCTCAGCCATCGCAGGCGCGGTCTTGCCGTAGCCGTTGGTTGCACGGAAATCCGTCGTCGCCTTCCTGAGCGCGTCGGTGATGTCGTCGTTCAGCACCTTCTGTTCACGAATGGCCCCGAGGACGTCACCCTGCGTCGTACGCATGTACTCAAGGTAATCGGTCTCAAACCGACGCACCTGATCGACCGGGACATCGTCGAGATACCCCTGCGAACCGGCCCAGAGGATCGCCACCTGCTCCTCAACCGGAAGCGGTTGGTATGGCGCCTGCTTGAGCACCTCGGTCAGGCGGTAGCCCCGGACGAGCTGGGCCTGGGAGA
>JAUJLY010000261.1 GCA_030447145.1 Thermomicrobiales bacterium | reverse complement strand
GAACGTTGTCTGTGTTAACAGTTCTTACCCGTTCTTCCGCGACGGTCGAATAACAACGTCAGTTCAAAATACATAAAACCACGTATGTTCTACTTTGTCAAGGCGTCAACGGGTGTTGCCCAGTCGCCGGGGGGGGCGGTTTCGTGAGAGAATACGCAGGCGGAATCGCCGCCATGCCGGCGAAGGAGCATGGTGTTGTTAGAGGATGTTTGTATGTGGCCCACGGCGTGTAGCAGACGCTTTGCTATACTCGTGGCCGTCGACGATCAGTCTCACAGAAGAGAGGTAAGCCCGTGAGGGTCGCATGCCTTCAGGAAAATCTGCAGCGCGCGCTGAGTCGGGTAGGACGGGCCGTGGCGTCCCGTACGGCGCTCCCGGTTCTGAGCAATGTGTTGATCGCAACGGACAACGGGCGACTACGCATTGCTGCGACCAATCTTGATATCGGTGTCACAACGTGGATCGATGCTGACATCGAGTCAGAAGGACGAATCACGGTCGATGCCCGCCTGCTTGGCGAGTTCGTGAACACGCTTCCACAGGGAGCGATCTCACTCACGACCGACGACGTTCGCTTCTCTCTTACCGTGCAGTCGGGCCGCGACAAGGCGAGCATCAACGGCATTGATGCGGAGGATTTTCCTGTCATCCCTTCTGTCCCCGACGAGGGGTTCCTGGTCGAGGTCGACGCCCAGATGTTGCGGGAGATGATCTCGCTCGTCGAATTCTCCGCTGCCACTGACGAGAGCCGGCCGGTGCTCGCGGGAGTCTACACCCGGTTCGAAGGCGATATGCTGACCCTTGCATCAGCCGATGGCTTTCGAATGGCGGTGTCAGAGCACAGACTCGACAATGCCGCAGGTGACCGGCAGGAGTTGATTGTCCCCGCCCGCTCCTACCGGGAATTGGCGCGGATCATCGGCGACCATGCCGACCCCATTAGAATCGCTGTTACTCCTAACCGGAGTCAGGTGCTGGTGCGAGTGGGCGACACCGAATGGGTGTCGCGGCTCATAGACGGCACGTTCCCCGATGTGAAGCAGATCGTGCCCAAGGATTTCGCTACGCGGGTCGACGTCGGTCGCGACACCCTGCTCAATGCCGTCAGGCGTGCCGGTTACTTCGCTCGGGAGAACAACGATGTCGTCTTCCTGATGGTCCAGCCGGGAGAGGATGATCTTGCTCCAGGTAACGTGGAGGTGTCGGCGAACGCCGCCGAGCGAGGCAACAGCCAGAGCTTTGTCGATGCAAGTGTCACTGGATCGGAGATCCGCGTTGCCTTTAATGGCAAGTACCTGACGGACGTTCTGTCCGTGCTTCGGCACGGTCAGGTGATGCTGGGTCTGAACGGCTCAAATCACGCAGGAATTGTTCGACCGTCCAGCGTTGAGGACTATACGCACGTGATCATGCCGATGGTCATTGGCGGTCAGTAGCACATCGTCCGGGACCCCGGATCCCATGCACCTGACACTACTTACACTCGAGGAATTCCGAACCTACCAGCAGCTCGCATTGGAACTGCCACCCGAGGGGTTGAGAATCGCGGGACGGAACGCCAGCGGAAAGACGAGCCTCCTCGAAGCGATCGTCTTGCTGGCCACCACACGGTCGCCCCGAACGTCCACCGAGCGGGACACCGTGCGCTGGGAGAGCGGGGAGGAGTATGGGGTGAACCCGTATGCTCGGCTCGGTGCGGTCGTGGTCGCGAGAGACCGAAGGCATCACCTCGAGATCTCGCTGGAGCTGCCGGAAGGTACGGCGCGCATTGCCCGGAAGCGATTTCGGGTAGATGGCCGGAGCGTCCGTGCTCACGATATGGTCGGCGTCCTCCGTACAGTGTTGTTTTCACCCGAGGATGTGCAGTTGGTCACCGGCGCGCCGGCGGAGCGCCGGCGACAGATGGACATTCTCATCTCGCAGATAGACCGATCCTACATGCGGGCCCTCTCCCGGTATGGGAAAGTACTATCGCAGCGTAACGGCTTGCTTCGCACGTTCTCACGTGACCGGGTCGACCCCGGTTCCCGTGCAGCGGTAGCCCAGCTCTCGTTCTGGGATGAGGAGTTGGTGAGCTCGGGGTCGGAGATTGTTGCCGGCAGGGTTGTCGCACTTGCCGACCTCACTGACCTGGTGGCGGAGAGATCCCAATTCCTCATCTCAGACCACGAGATAGGGATGAATTACCATCCTCGGCTCGACCTGCCCTTATGGAGCAGGAATGAGCACGGCAGCCCGGGCAAACTGCAGCAGCGGGTGCAGGCGACCTTTCTGTCTCAGCTGGAGCAGGTGCGGTCGGAGGAGTTCCGCAGGGGTACGACAGTCATCGGCCCCCATCGGGACGACTTCCTCATGACGTTGGACGGTCGGCCTCTTGACGCCTTCGGCTCCAGGGGACAGCAACGGCTCGGCGTGGTGGCGTTGAAGTTGTCCGAAAGTGACATGATTACCAACAGGACCGGCGAACGGCCGATGGTGCTCCTTGACGACGTGCTGTCGGAACTGGATGAAGTGCATCGTGGGCTGTTGCTCGACGCGCTATCGGCGGAGAACTGTCAGGTGCTCGTCACCTCCGCGGACCGGTCGCCGCTGGAGCACCCAGCCCTCGATCACCTTCCAATGGTCCAGCTCTCTGACGGAAAGTTGATCGGCAACCAAACACCAGCGTAAGGCGCACATCAGGCGAAATCGAGAGTAATGTCCTGCCTGTCACAA
This sequence comes from Thermomicrobiales bacterium, assembly GCA_030447145.1. Taxonomy (GTDB): domain Bacteria; phylum Chloroflexota; class Chloroflexia; order Thermomicrobiales; family UBA6265; genus UBA6265. The sequence continues at coordinate 2,238 of JAUJLY010000261.1, read as the reverse complement.
TAGAATTCTTTGCGCGTCGGATAGTATAAAGGTGCGGTCGCAGGTGGGGCGCGAGCACTTCGGTGAGCCGGTCGGCGATAAAGAACTGTATGTGCATACGTAGAAGACGCATGCTTTTTGGGGATGATGGGCGGGTTAGGAGATGACGTGGACAGGCTAACCACAAGGCTTCAACGACTCGCAAGCAGATCCTGCGAACTCGGCCAATTCAACGGCGAGAGTATTGAGCTTGGCACGCCCTTTGGAGCTCGTTGGGCAGAACGGATCCTACTCCGCAAAAATTACCACCGCCGTGGATCGTTGCCTCCCCGTGAGGGGTTGGAGACGGTGCTGATCGTGGGCGCGGGTTCCGGGGGGCAAATGCTCGCCAAGGATTTGCGGGCTAACCCACGGTGGAAGATGTGGCCGGTGGCCTTCGTCGACGACGATCGGCGCAAGCTCGGCCGTGCCATTGGTGGCATCCGTGTGCTGGGAGACACTGACGCAATTCCGGCGCTGGTGCAGAGCGAGGGCATTGATGTCGTCGTTATTGCGATTCCCTCGGCATCCGCGACTGTCCACGCCGAGCTCGTCCGACGCGCCCAGACCACGTCTGCGCGCGTGCTTACCATGCCTGCGATTGGCTCAATCTTACGTGGTGACGCCAAGGTGACCACGCTCCGATCTGTGCGTCCCGTAGACGTTCTTGGTCGGCCAGTGGTCCCTCCGGACCGGGACAGCTGTCTCCAGTTCATCCGCGGCAAGCGGGTGCTGGTTACAGGAGCAGCCGGATCGATCGGGGAAGAGCTTTCGAAGCAGATCGCGGAACTGGGGCCGGCACGGTTGGTCCTCCTCGACACGAATGAAACTGGTCTCCATGACCTGGCGCTGGAGATTAGTCGGGTGCACGATGACGTGGATCTACAGACGGTCATCGCCTCGGTCACGGATGCTCAACGGATTGCTCGTGTCTTCAAGCGGTATCAGCCAGAGATCGTTCTTCACGCCGCCGCATACAAGCACGTTCCGGCGATGGAGGCTCAGCCAGACCAATCCCTGGAAACTAATGTGGTGGGCACGGACATCGTTGTTCGGCATGCCGCCGCGTTTGGGGCAGAGCGCTTCGTACTGGTGTCTACCGACAAGGCGGTTCGACCGTCGAGCATCATGGGGGCCACCAAGCGTCTGGCCGAACTCGCCGTGGCCGCAGTCGGCAAGGAGACCGATCTCTCCGTTTGCAGCGTGCGGTTCGGCAACGTGCTGGGGAGTCGGGGCAGCGTGATTCCGACGTTTGAGCGGCAGATCCGGGCTGGTGGACCGGTGACCGTTACCGATCCAAGGATGAAGCGTTATTTCATGACGATTCCCGAGGCTGTGAGCCTGATCATCCAGGCCGGCGCCTTGGGCCATCGGAATGTCACCTATATCCTCGATATGGGGGAGGAAGTGCCCATCGTTGACCTGGCGAAGCGGGTTATCCGACTACACGGATTACGCGTAGATGAAGACATCAAGATCACCTACACGGGTGCCCGGCCTGGCGAAAAGCTGCACGAAGAATTGACCCTGGATTTCGAGGCGGCCCACGAAACGGTCCACCCGAAGATCCGCCTGGTGGACGGCCTGGCATCACACCTGTCTCTCGAAGAGGTTCCGCGACGCATCGCTCAACTCGTTTGTCTGGCGGAGCAAGATGATGGAAGCCTGAAGGAGCATATACATGGACTTGTCGCTGAGATTGATGACGACCCGCCAATGGCCATTGGGTCAGAGCGTATTCGCTCTGCCACGCTCATGAAACTCGTTGGTCCAGTTGTGGAGCCAAGGGTGTAGCCAGATGAGTGGTGAGCGCCCGATCGTGATCACCGGTGCGACTTCCAACCTCGGCGTGGTTCTTGTCGAGCGGCTGCGCTCGACATGGCCGAGACGGGAAATTCTGGCACTTACACGGTCCGGACGCTCATCCCTATTTCAACGATTTGAGATCCAACCGGTAGAATGTGACTTATCCAATCCAGCAACATATGAGTCGGCCCTCCCACAGGGCTGCGAAGTAATCGCAGTTGCTCATCGATCTTATACTGACAAAATGCTGCCGGTGATGAGCGAAATGCGTGCCCATTCTTGCTACGCAGTTACGTCTACATCCGTCTTCGTTCAAAACCACCCAGATGTGACTGAGTTCCGGAAGATAGAGGAGCGCATGAGGTCTTCGCAAGTGCCGGTGACTATCATGCGGCCATCCATGCTTTATGGGCG
>JAUJLY010000019.1 GCA_030447145.1 Thermomicrobiales bacterium | reverse complement strand
CGGAAGTGGCGCGAGAAGGACCCGATCACGACGCTCTATCAGCGATTGCTGGAGATGGGCGTGGAGGAGTCACGTCTGGAGGAGATCCGGGCAGAGGCCAAGGAAAAGGCCGATGCGGCGGTGAAGTTCGCCGAGGAAAGCCCGGAGCCGGATCTCTCGGAGCTGACGACCGACGTGTATGCGCCAGACGTCGCGGTAGCAACCGCCGGTTAGGACGCCCCTGCAGATGGGGTAACGCTTGGGCAGCGACGCTCGCCTTTTTGGCCCGGTACTTGAGAAAGGGATTCGGCTGATGCCAGTCATGACCTATCGCGATGCACTCCGCAGCGCGATGGCGGAAGAGATGGAGCGCGACGAGTCGGTCGTGCTATTGGGTGAGGATATCGGCATCTACGGCGGCACTCACCTGGTGACCAATGGGCTGATCGACCAGTTCGGGCCGAAGCGTGTGATCGACACTCCCATCGCCGAGGGTGGCTTCACCGGCGCTGCGATCGGGATGGCAATGGCGGGGTTGAGACCGGTCGTCGAGATGATGACCTGGAACTTCTCGTTCCTCGCGGCTGACCAGATCATCCAGAATGCCGCAAAGCTGCGGTACTTCTCCGGCGGGCAGGTCAATGTGCCACTGGTTATCCGCGGCCCGAATGGTGGCGGCGTTCAGCTCTCGGCGCAGCACACCCATTCGCTCGAGAATTTTTATGGCCATTTCCCTGGCCTGAAGGTTGTCTCTCCAGCGACCCCGGCGGATGTCAAGGGCATGATGATTCGCGCAATCCGCGACCCGGACCCGGTGATCTTCCTTGAGGCCGGAGCCCTCTACGGCACCAAGGGTGAAGTTCTCGATGGCGATGCAGAGGTCGAGTTTGGCAAGGCCAGGGTTGCCCGTGAAGGAACGGACGTCACCTTGGTGAGCTACGGTCGCCAGGTCCCGATGCTGCTGAGGGCCGCTGATCAGATGGCCGACGACGGCCTCAACGCGGAAGTGATCGATATCCGGTCGATTCGCCCCTTCGATAGCGACACCATCGTCGAGTCCGTCCGCAAGACGCACCGTGCGGTGGTCGTGCAGGAGCAGTGGCGACTGTTCAGCGTCGGCTCCGAGGTGGCGGCAATCATCCAGGAACGGGCCTTCGATGACCTGGACGCACCGGTGGAGCGTGTGAGCGGTGCCGAGGTTCCTGCTCCATACGCGCGCAATCTTGAAATAGCCGCATTCCCGAGCGTGGACCAGGTGGTCAGTGCCGCCCGCCGCGTGCTCTATCTGGAGGCATAAGAGTTCATGGCCGAAGTGATCATGCCCAAAATGGGCGATGCCATGGAAGAGGGCACGCTCCTCAAGTGGCTCAAGGCTGTCGGAGACGAGGTCGCTGAGGGGGATGCCCTGGCGGAAATCGAAACCGACAAGGTCACGCTGGAACTCGAGGCGCAGGAGGACGGCTTCCTGACGAATACCCTGGTGGAAGAGGGCGCGGTCGTGCCGATCGGCGAGAGCGTCGCGATCATTGGTACCCAGGACGAGGTTGGCCAGAGTGCTCCTGCCCCGGCCGTCGCACCTGAGGAAAGGCAGGAGGCTCCCGCAGAAGCGGAGCAGGTTCCAGCGTCCTCCGCTGACGAGGCATCTGAGGCAGCTGCGGCGCAGCCCGCTGAGAAGAGTGGTGAAAGCGCCCAGCAGGTGGTCGATCGGAAGCCGGGAGAGCGGGTACGTGCATCGCCGCTGGTGAAGCGGCTGGCTCAGGAGCATGGGATCGACCTGTCCCAAGTGGCAGGCACCGGTCCGGGTGGCCGGATTATCAACGGCGATATCCAGCCGTATGTCTCCGGCGAAAAGTCGGCGCCGCAAGCGGCGGCTCAGGAGACTCCTGTAGAGGCTGCCACTCCTTCTCCCTCCCCTGCCCCATCAGCAGCCGAAGGCAAGGGCGTCAAGGTCGACATGCCGAAGATCAAGCGAACGACCGGCAAGCGAATGTCGGAGTCGAAGCTTGGCATTCCTCATTATTATGTCACGTCCGATGTCGACATGGAGGCGGCCCTGGCGTTCCGCAAAGAGGCGAACGCGTCGCTTGGGGAGGATGGCGGCAGGGTTTCGGTCAACGACCTGGTCGTAAAGGCCGCGGCCTTGGCGCTGCGGGACAACCCGAACGTCAACCGAACCTTCGTTGGTGGCGAGCTTTACCAGCAGGAGTCCATTGACGTCAACATCGCCATCGCAATCGATGGTGGGTTGATCGCGCCATTCGTTCCCGGAGCGGACCAGAAAAGCCTGGGGGAGATCTCCCGGCTGACAAAGGACCTCGGGAAGCGGGCACGTGTGGGCGGATTGACGCTGGAGGAATATCAGGGCGGTACGTTTACGATCAGTAATTTGGGGATGTTCGATGTCGACGAGTTCATCGCCGTAATCAATCCGCCACAGGTGGCAATCCTGGCGATCGGTTCTGTCCAGGAGACGCCGGTGGTGAAGAACGGCGAGGTTGTGGCGGGTCCCCGCATGAAGATCACCTTGTCGGCGGATCATCGTGCGCTGGACGGCGCGGAGGTCGCGACGTTCCTGCAGTCCGTGAAGAAGTACCTCGAGAACCCGATGATGCTGGCCCTCTCCTAAGGGAGCGCGTCGACGGTGATGCAAAGGGCACTGGAGAGATAGTCCCTCCAGTGCCCTTTTTGCTCCATTGTCCGAGTGCCGGATAATATGTTGCGAAGAACAGGGATTGGTTGGTTCGGCCTGGTTACTGAGATGGTGGCATGACGAATTTTGAATGGTTTCTCCTCATCGTTGTCGTGATCGGGGTCCCCTTGATCGTGGCGGTCGTGGTAACGCTGTGGACAATCGATCAGGCCCGCAAGCGCAAGCGGCCAAATCGCGCGGACCCACAAGTCGGTGTAAAGCGGAAGGCGGCAGCCCCTGCCGAAGAGTTAGAGATGCGGAGGGTGGAGCGCCGCACTGATCGGGGTCCAGATGTCCCTCCGGCTTCTGCAAATGTTTCACGTGAAACATTAGAATCGACGGCCCCTCCAAAGGACACGTAGTATTTCCCAAGGGCGAGACCGGCTGCGGGCCGCAGAAAGCGTGATATGACCCAATGGCGTCGTGATGGTCGATGCGTGGGCACTTCTGGCGAACAGGGACGTTCGTCCGATTGGAGAAACGATACATGGGAACCAACGAGCGAACGCTTGTGATCCTCAAGCCGGATGCGGTACAGCGCGGGCTGGTCGGGGAGATCGTGGCCCGCTATGAGCGACGCGGGCTCAAGATCGCGGCGATGAAGTTCGAACAGGTGTCGCGGGAGACTGCGGAGCACCACTATGGAGAGCACAAGGGAAAACCCTTTTACGAGGGGCTGGTGAACTACATCACCTCGGCACCATCGGTCCTGATGGTGATCGAGGGCCCGGATGCCGTCGGCGTCGTGCGCAAGATGAACGGCGCCACGAAACCGGCTGACGCAGAGCCCGGCACCGTTCGCGCCGACTTCGGCCTGACAATCGGTCGCAATCTCGTCCATGCGTCGGACAGTGGCGAAAGCGCTACAAGAGAAGTTGGTAACTTCTTCGGTGGCGGTGGGATCGTTGAGTACACCCGAGCTATCGATTCGTGGATCATCGAGGACTAGGCCCGCGTCTATCAGCAAGCAGACGAGAAGGGGCGGGGTGTTCATGTGTAACGCCCTGCCCCTTCTCGTCTGAGCCCTGGCTCCAAGTTCCCTAATCGTCTGTAAAGTTGAAAAAGCCACCCTGCATATTGAACCGGCTCTTCAGCTCAGCCACCAGATTGCGCAGTGTCTGGTCGTCTACATCAGCCGGCAACGGTCGGCGATCCTGGAAGGGCGCGCCCCCGTACTTCTGCCGGCTGCTGCTCGACTGACTGTCCTGGCGACCCAGGCGCCGGTAGATCTCCGCATAGAGGTCTTCACCGTCCGACGTGATATACAGAGAAAAGTTGGGGTCGATCTCCAGACCCACAAGGCCTTGATCAGCACTGTCGATGACCGCGGGGTAGCCATGTGGCACCCGGAATGTATATTGCTCGGCGGCGGCTTCAAACATGGGAAGTATCCTGTCCCGGACTTCCTTCAAGTTCTGGATTGACACCTGATCATTCCTCCATCACGGAACGAGCCGTGCACTCAGTGGTCCGTTCGCCACGTGCGTGTCAATTTCCACTGCCTGGTCCTCTTCAGTGGGTCTATCGAGATGTTTCACGTGAAACATCTTATCGGCTCGGGTTCTCCCGTTGATTTTCTTCAGACAACTGGCTCGCTCGGGGCGTCACCTGTCCAGCGTACTTGTTGTCCTTCTTGGTCCTGTAGGGAGTCATCACCGGTGAGGAAACCGTCTCAAAGGAAAACGCGCAGATCCTCATGCCCGGATACAAGGCAACCGCCATCCGCCCCAGGTTACTCAGCTCCATCGTCGCCGTGCCCGTCCACCCCGGCTCAAAGACGGCCGCCGTCGAGTGCACCGTAATCCCAAGCCGTGCGATTGAAGAGCGGCCTTCCAGCCGCCCCAGGAGATCGTCCGCCAGCTCCAGCGACTCCATCGTCGAGGCCAAGGCAAAATCACCGGGCTGCATAATGAACGGCTCTTCATCCGACACTTCGATGGTCCGCATCGCATCGCCGATCGACTGGGGATGACGGGGATCGATGTAGCTGAATCGGCTATGTTCGAAGACCATGAAGGTGGTGCCGAGCCGAAAATCTACAGAGACAGAACCCAGCTGCTTCTCAAGATCCGGAGAGGGATCGATCCTGATCCGGCCCTCATCCAGAGCGCGGACAATATCGCGGTCCGACAATATCATGGAGGCTCACCATCTCCCACAACCATACGTACAACGCGAGTGGCCGCCATTCGAACAGACACATCAGTTGCCCATTATCGCACGACGCACCGAAAGCCGAAGGCAACGACGCGCATCCCGCCAGGTCCATATATTGACATAAATCAGAAAAGCGGCCAGGTGGACATGGTACACTCTCGCCAGGAAACCGACAGATCCAAGCCCGCCAAAGACACCAGGCGAACGCACAACCGACCCCGCCGCACCGCTCCGTCCCACACCTATGGATTCCATGGCAAACGATCACACTCCCGAGAGGCCCAAGCCCGAGTCCACGCCACTCGAACCAGAGCAATCCCGGCGCGAGGCGAGGAAGTCGTCAGACAGTTCTCCGGTCACGCCGCAGCAGCGACCGCATTACCTGACCCGAAAACGTCCTTCTCAATCCACCAGAGCTTCCAGCCCTCAAATCGAGGGATTCCGACCGCCGCGACGAGCACAGGAACGGTACCGTACCTACGGCGAAGGCCAACGAGATCGACGTTCCCTCGGACCATCCGCCTCGCCGGCCCTCGCTGGCGCCCTGGCCGCCGAATTTCGGCAGGCGGAACGGGAGCAACAACTCGTCCAGAAGCGACCCGGAAACCGGCTTCGGCGAGCCATAAGGCAAAAGTGGTTCTGGCCAGCGGTGGGCGTACCGGGGATCGCGCTGCTCGTTGCGCTCATTGTCCTCGCCCCCGTCGTTTATTCGGCGTTCTTCGCCTACCAGGACGTTCAGGTCGACTCTGTCGACCGCATCCAGTCCGCGTTCGTGCCGCAGCTCAACCAGGCAGGTACCCCCGAACTCGTTGCCGCAACATCCAATGAATCTGGCTTCAACTTGACTGGAGAGGAGCGGATCACCATCCTCCTTTTGGGTGTCGACAAATCAGACGATGGACCATCACGCACCGACACCCTGATCCTGGTCAACATTGATCCGGTTGCGAAGACAGCAAACATGCTTTCAATTCCACGTGACCTGAAGACCGTCATCCCCGGCTATGGCGTCGACAAGATCAATGCCGCCTTCGCCCTCGGCGAGTTCAACAAGGTGCAGGGTGGGGGAGCGGGACTCACCATACGCACGATCGAGGCAAACCTCGGTATCCCCATCAACGCCTTCGTCCAGATCGACTTTAATGGCTTCATCAACATGGTGGACACCGTCGGCGGTATCACTGTCGACGTGCCGTATCCGATCAAGGACGACACCTACCCCGCGGACAACTATCAATACCAGCGGATCTATTTCCCGGCTGGATGGCAACAGATGGACGGCGAGAAAGCGCTGCAATACGCGCGGACTCGGCATCAGGACGGCGACTCCCGCCGCTCTGCCCGCCAGCAACAGGTCATCCTCAGCTTGCGAGACCAGGCCATCGGCCTCAACCTGATCCCCCAGCTGCCCACCCTCATAGGCCAGTTCGGTGACTCGGTGCGAACCGATATCTCGATCGGGGACGCGGTCAAGCTCGCACGGCTGGGCACAGAAATTCCACGCGACTCGATTACCCAGACATCTCTGCTCCCGGCGCTCTGGGAGGAACAGGTGCCCGACGGTCCCTACTACCTGAACGCGGACTGGGACGTCGTGGGAGACGTCCTCTCCGGATTCGTAGCCACGGAGATCAGCCCGCCGGGCGCAGCGCTTGTCAACCCCGACTATGGAGCGCCCATCCTGATCGAGAACGGCACCAACAACGAAGGGCTCGCCGGACGTATCGGGGATATCCTGGAGGCGAATGGCTTCTGGAACATCGAGGTGGTGACCGCTGAAGATGCAGGCAGCCATGAGAAAACGGTGATCCAGGATCGCGAGAACAACCTCGGCACCACCGCCCTGATCACGCAGCTCATCGGCGTGGGAGCCGACACCATCACGCTCGGCGACGGCGAAACCGCGGTGGGAGACGGTACCGGCCTGTCGGAAAACGGGAACTACGCGATCCTCATTACCCTGGGTGATGACGCTCCTGACCCTGCTGGAGACGAGTGGAACCTGGAGGACTACCAGCGCGAATCCGGCAACGACGGCGCCATTGAGGAAGACCCGTTTGTCGATGACGGTGCTCTCGAGGAGGAGAGCCCGCAGGAATTCCCTGCCGATGCCACCGGGAACTAGCAGAGCGCATCTCAATCCTGCAGGAAAGACCGCCCTGCAATGCGCATAACAGGAGTGTCGTCGGAATCGCAAATGATCGCAGAGTTCCTTCGGCAGGAATTCGCGTCGACCGGCAGGTATATGGAAAAGATTTCAGCGTGCCTGGACGCTGAACGGGTATCGCCCGATATCATCCTCAACGCGGATATCGCCAACCCGGATGAGAACGCACAACGTCGTCGCGTCTTCGCCCGCTACCGCGGCTACGGCACAGGCGAAGCGTCGTACCTGACCGGCTTCCCGGATCATGGCGTGACATGGCGGTGGGCGACCTTGACACCTCAGGAGATCCTCGACGTCCGCTATATTCGCTACTGCTACTGGACCGCGCTCTCCGCCGGCACGCGATCTCCCGTTATCGCCGCCGGGCGAATCCGGCAAGGGATCGAGGTTTACGGCATCAGCAACCAGCGCTTCCTCCAGATTGGCTCGCTGGTCGCCCAAGGTGTCGCCATGCCCCCCTTGATCCTCGTTAGCGTCCCCGATCCGATCTCATTCGCCGTCCTTGAAGGGCATAGCCGTCTCACCGCCTACGCCCTCGCCGCTGATTGCCTGGCGGCAGAGACCCGGGTGATGATCGGCATCGCCCCCGCCATCGCCCAGTGGGACGAATATTGATCCGCGCGGCGAATGCGGCGCGAAGGGGAATGACAATGAGAATCCGGGAAAGTGCTCGCCTGGTGCTCCTCGATGACAACAATCGGATCTTCCTCTTCGAGCACAGCAACCAGGTGCCAGCGAACCTGAACGAACCGCACATCCCGCGTTACTGGGTGACACCTGGTGGTGGGGTAGAGGAGGGCGAGAGCTGGGAGGAGGCCGCCCGCCGCGAGCTGTGGGAGGAGACCAGCATCATTGATGCTGAGCTTGGCCCTTGGATCTGGTCCCGTGAAGGTAAGGTCCAATACAGCAAAGACATCGTCAGCCGCGAATGCTATTACCTTGTCCGATGCGGCAATCCTGAGATCAGCAACGCTCACCAGCTCGACAGCGAGCGTCGGGTCTACGGGTGCCATCGATGGTGGTCTCTTGATGATCTGCAAGTGACGATGGAGATCGTCTACCCGGTGGGTCTCGCGGATCTGCTCACCCCCCTGATCCAAGGGCAGATTCCGGCTGAACCAATTCGGCTGCTGGAATGACACCAACACTCACGCACCGGGCACGGAGTATGCAGGAATACCATCCCGAACGTGTCTTGTCCCGGATGAAGGAGGAACCACATGGACCAACCCCGGACGCACCTCTCAGCCACCGTGCTCGATTCGCCAGACCCCCAGGCCCTCGGTGATTTCTACGCCGGGCTCCTGGGATGGACCGTCGTCACAAACGAGCCTGACTGGGTGATGGGGCAACCCCCGGCAGGGCGTCCTGGCCTCTCGTTCCAACATGAAGAGAAATACGTCCCTCCGGTCTGGCCCGGCGAAAGGGGTGAGCAACTGATGATGATGCACCTCGACATCCTTGTCGACGACCTTGAGGCTGCTGTCGCCTGGGCAATCGAGACAGGAGTCCGCCAGGCGGATTTCCAGCCGCAGGATGACGTGCGAGTGATGCTTGATCCGGCCGGGCACCCGTTCTGTCTCTTCGCCGATACCGCCTGAGGTCATCAGGCCGCCCGGACCGGTCCATCCTGCAGGCGGCTGACAATCTCCGCAACGGAGGGATCGAAGCCATCGCTCGAATCCACACGGATCAACGGGATCCCCAGGTTGAGCGGATCGTAGATGCCATCGTCTAGGTCCTTGCCCAACTCGTCGGCCCGGTTGGCATCGTCATGCACAGGATGTCGTTCGCCGGATTGCGCCCGCTCGATGTAGCGCTGCTTCAGCACCTCTTCCGGTGCTGTGCAATGGACCATCACCGCATCGGACACCGCGATTAGCTTTGAGAGATCCTTCTCCGAGATGCCATGGTAGAAGTTCGCCTCGATGACGACCCCCAAACCCGCATCGAGGATTTTCCTGGCCACCGTGTACATCAGCCGCATCGATGTCTCGCCAAGGCGCCGCGAGATCTTTCGCTCGATCTTGCCGAGGCTGTCGTACATCTCCTCCTTGATCGCGTCCTTGGAGAGCAGGGGAATCCCAAGCTCGGCCGCGATCTCCTTCCCCAGGGTCGATTTTCCGGAAGCAGGTGGGCCGTTGACAATGATGAGCGGCGGGCGTTGAGTACGGGACGGTGGTGTCATACGGATCCTTCGGCATGAGTTGCAACTTCAGGTCGTGCCTCACACGGTCGCTTCCCGTACGCAGAAACCGCGCCAGAATCCTGGCGGCGAGACCCACACGTCAACTCCATGCTACTCCAGCGTCGCGTAGGTATCCTTGTGGAACCCGTCCACCATCGCCATCACCAGGCCCGAGTAGAGATGCTGCGCCAGCACCGCTGTGATCGGGCCACTTGCGGCCCGGAGGCCCCTAATGCCCGGAGCTCTGATATCCCCGTGAGGCTCGAACGAAGAGCCACAGTGCCAACCCAAACACGATCACGCCCACGAGTGGCGAGAGCCAACCCGTCCACACCGGGAGATAGGTTTCCCGACCCAGCGGTGCCGCCGCAGGGAGATAGGCCATGAACGCCATCGGCACGATAAACGTCAGCACGCTGCGAATGGGCCGGTCCAGAATTGAGGTGGGGCAGCTCCCAAAGCGCGAGAAGATATCATCGAAGATGATTCGCAGGGTCCATGACTCCAGGAACCGGAACGTCAGCGCCGCGGGACCGATCTGGAAGGCTCCATTGATCAGCGCCCCGCCGATCAAGGCAAGGACAAGCAGCGCCACATTCGCCGCGGACCAGGCAATGTCAACCTGTGTCAGTGCCGCCATGAGAATCACGATCCCACCGAGAACATCCCCGACGACCGTGACCCGGATCGAGGAGAACATGAGCTGGAGCAGGGGAGGGATCGGCCGCACCAGAAACCGATCGTAGCCGCCCTCGCGCACAAAATCGTCAATGCGGACGACGTTGCTAAAGCAGAGCATATAGAGTCCGTGCGCGGCCAGGCGCATGCCATAGAGCAACGCAATCTCGCGCAGGCTCCATCCACCAAGCGACTGGAAGCGGCTGAGGACGGCCCAGATAAAGACGAACCCCATTGATTGATAGGCCAGACCGGCCGCTACCTCCATCAGAAAGCTGGCACGGTATTGCATCTGACCGCGGATAGAGGCTCGGATGAGGCTCCAGCAGATCGAGAGCGTGTGTGTCAATGACATGAATGTCGCCCGTTCCTCCATTGAGCCGCTTCAGTGCCATGGCATTTCAGGGCTTGCGCAAATGTGTCCCAAGCGGCCACTCCGGATCACCCTCCCTGGACCACGAGCTTCCATTGCGCCCGTCGCCAAACGAACGCTGCCATCAGGGCCAGCACAACGACCCAGAAGAGCTGGATACCAAGCGCGACGAGGATGTCGATGCCTGTCGCTTGCCCAACGAAGATCGAGAGCGGGAGAAAGGCCATTCCCTGGAATGGCAGCAGCTGGAGCACCGTTCGCAGGACGTCCGGGAGGAACCAGAGTGGCACAACAGCACCCGCCAGGAAGCTCTGGATCGTCGATAGCAGAAAGCGCAAACCTTGCGTGCTCGTCATCCAGAAACCGCCCATGCCAACCACCAGCCAGATCATCAGCGAGATGAGGTAGGCAAGGACCAGGCTGACCGCGTACCCTGCCGCCGCTGCCGGTGTCGGTGGCAACCTGAGCCACCCGACGACCATTGAGAGGGGAATCGCGACCAGCAGCACTGGCACCCGGCCGAGAATGCCACCGAGGTCATAGGCAAGCATCTGCTGCATAAAGCCAACCGGCCGCACGATGTCGGACGCAACCGTACCGCGCATGATCCGCTGCTCAATCTCAAAGACGATAAGGGGCTGGATCAGGAACTCCTGGAGCATTGCTACGGTGAGGTAGACGACCATCATGTTGGCGGGGATGCCGTCGACCACATCATGACCGGCGTACAACGCCATCCAGATCATTCGCAGCAGGTAGAGTTGCGCGATCATCCGCACGACCCAGAGGACAAACCGGATGCGATAGGCCCAGGTGCGCCGGATCGCCGCCATGGTGCAGGCGATCAGCCCAGGATGCAGGCGCCACGAGACGGGCGCGATCATCGAGTGACCTCCCGCGCTTCGTAGATCTCGCGGATGATCCCCTCCAGCGGTGACTCACGCACGCCGAGATCGATCACCGGCACCCGGGACGAGACATCGGCGATGACATCCGCGACCCGAATAATCTCCGGATCGATCTCGAACGTTGCCTTCATGCCGTCGAGTGAGACAGATTGGGCCCCATGGGGAAGGGTATTCGCGACCGTCTCGAGGCGTTCCGTCGCATCGCCGGCAACCACGACATCCAGCAACCGGTGAGGTGCATAACGCCGCTTCAGGTCGGCCGCACGGCCGTCGAAGAGTACGCGACCCTCGTCGATGATGATGATCCGCTTGCAGAGGCGCTCGACATCATCCAGGTCATGGGTGGTGAGCAGCACGGTGGTGCGATTGTCGCGGTTGATTTGCTCAACGAAGGAGCGCATCCGCTCCTTGGCGATCACGTCCAGCCCAACTGTTGGTTCATCGAGAAAGAGCACCGGTGGCTCATAGAGGACCGCCGCCGCGAGGTCACCGCTCATCCGCTGGCCGAGGCTGAGCTGCCTCACCGGGGTCTGCAGGAAGGGCTGCATATCCAGCAGATCGACCAGCATCTCCCGCTGACGGCGGAACCGCTCCGGCTCCATCCGGTACATCTTGCCGATGAGATGAAGGGATTCGTCCAGTGGCAGATCCCACCAGAGCTGGCTGCGCTGGCCGAACACGACGCCGATGTTCATCGCATTGGCGGAGCGATTCTCCCACGGCACGATCCCTGCAACCTCGCAGGATCCGTTGGTCGGAACGAGGATTCCCGCAAGCATCTTGATCGTGGTCGACTTCCCGGCCCCATTCGGCCCGAGATAACCGACGACCTCACCCTCATTGAAGATGGAGATATCCTCAACGGCCCGCGTCACTACAGACTCACGTGTAAAGAGTGTACGAACACCGAAGAATCTTCCGGAGTGCTGCCTGGGTCGACGGTATTCCTTGACGAGATGCTCGGCTCGGATCAGGGGCATCACTTGGCTCCGATGACGACAGGGAAATGAGGGGCCATCCTGGCACGAGGGCAGGGCAGGGGATCGGCTTCTTCCATCCTGTGACCGATTGCTCCTCACTGACCAACAAGATCAACCCACAGGGTCCGGACGCACGGATATGTAGCGGGAGATCCCACGGATGCATCCTGCTGCTGCAGTAGTGGTGATCAGGCTCCGCCCTGTTCGAAGGTCATGGTCACTGAATCTCCCTGGCGCTGCCAGCGATATTCCAGGCCAAGCTGTTCCGCGATAGGCTCAAAGACGGCGAACATGACATCGGCCTCATCCTGGCTCAGTCCGAACATGCTGAGCATCGCCTCCCCGGGCCAATCCGCCACGGTAGCCTCACCATGACGTTCGTCTCCCGAAAGGTCTTGCAGGGATGCGCCGAGAGAGATGGTGTTCAGCGCGGCGTTTTCTACCGCGATGCGCGCGCCCTGACCCCGCAGCTGCTCCCACTCGGGAGCGAAGACCCCTCCGAGCCAGCGAGCGACCTTCTCCGGTGCTTCCCCGTGCTCACGCGCGCGGGCAATCAGCGCCAGAGCCAGGGCGGTTCCATTGGCCCTGGCATGGTCGATAATTTCCTCGTGAGTGAAGCTGGTTCGGGGATTGTGGGTGGACATAGCGCTGCTCCCTTGTCTTGGATGACGACGATATTCGATGATGGGACCCAATGTCATGGTACATCGTTAAGCCAGGAAATCGGTCTTGTGCAGGCGGCAGCGACGAGATCACTATCCATGCTCACGCGAAAGCCATATTCGGCGAGCACGACAGGCTTCCGGCGTTTTTATGAGCACTTGGATAAACCGATTGCTCATTAATGGAAGACGAGTTTGGCATGACGTATCGAACATCCCGGCGCCAGTTCATCGTGGGCGTTCTGGGGATCAGCGCAGCCCCGGCCACCCTGCCACATGGGGCATCGGCCCAGATCGCTACCCCCTCCAACCCCAAGGCACATTCCACCGCTGAGCTCGTTGTGTCGATCGCGTCATGCGGTGAGAACGATCCGGCATTTGGGCGTGCGGAATTTGGCATCGTTGGCATCTACGATGGCGACTGGTTCGAGCAGCCGGGCTTCCCACACTTGCTGGACAATCTGGCGGCGTCTCCACGGGCGTTTCATGGTGTCCGGTACTTTGGTGCCTTCACCGCCGGCCAGCCTGAGCAGTTTCTCCCCGAGACAGGAGGCAGCGTCTGGACGCGGGCCGATGCACCGATCGATTTCTCCATGACCTTCGATGCCCTGGAGGCGCTCACCTCGCGTGGATTGATTCCATTCATTTCCCTTGGATTCTTTCCACCTGCCATCTCCGGATCGCCGGTGCAGCCCCCTCGCGAATGGGACGCGTACAAGAGGCTGGTCCGCACATTCTTCGAGGAGCTGGCCGCGGATCCACGGTTCGGGCGGGAAGCGATTGCCGGCTGGTGGTTCGAAGCCTGGAACGAACCTAACGAGGGCCGGTTCTGGACGGGCTCGATAGATGAGTCTTTCACTCTTTACCGGGCGACGTCCGAGGCGATTGCGGAGACCGGCCTGTCGGTGCGGTTTGGTGGCCCGGCGATCGCCTACAAACCCCAGGCCAGCCCACAGGACGGCGCGCCATGGATGGAGCGGTTCCTCCGCTTCGTCGCCAGCGAGCCGGATCTGCAGTGCAATTTCATCTCCCTGCATCGCAAGGGCACGGTTGGGAGCGATCCCCCGGATCCGCGCCGGATGTACGAGGCGGCAGTCACCACGGCGGATCAGATGCTCGCGATCGATCCCGAGCGCTTTGCCGGAATGGTCATCATCAATAACGAAGCGGACGAGAAGGTCGGTTTCGAGCATCCCTACGCGCCGCGCCTGGATGAGCACAACGCCGCCTGGCTGGCAACTGTTGCCACGATTCACGGCGGGCTTACCAAGCAATATGAGGATGCGGGATTCCGCTTCATCGGCGCGGCCGACAATGCCAACCTGCAACTGGTTGAGGAGCCGTTCGACGGCCGGCGCTCGATCATGACCCAGGCGCGTGATTCAGAAACGGATCTGTTGAAGCTCCCTGCATACGCCTGGTACGAGATGCTCCCTCTGCTCGGCGATCGTATTGGGACAGTTGCAGCGGGTTCGGATCAGGTGTTCCCCCGCACAGACGTCTATCACCTCTCGACCTTCGCAGAGAGACATGCCGGCTGTCTTATTACCCACTACCCCGATCCCGGGAATACTGAGCAATCACCGCGAACCCTCGAGTACGTTGTGCGGGGCATCCCCTGGCGCCGGGTGAACGTCGCGCGGTTCCAGATCGACGATGAGCTATCGAACGCGCACACGGCCGCGGGTGGCTCGGAGGGCAATCCGTTCCCCGGTCCCGATCCCGAGGATCTCGGAACGATCCGGCAGGCGCAGGAGCTGGCGCTTGCGCGTCCGATCGAGCGGAACGTCTCCCTTGTGGATGGGACGTACCAGGAGACCCTGGAGATTGCGCCGTATACGACGATCTGCCTCTGGATCACGCCGTTCGAGGGGACGATTCCCGCCTCGCCGGAGTGGCTTTCCATTGAGGTACAGGACGGCAACGTGGTGCTGCGGTGGACGCCGAACCGGGAACCGGAGTTCTACAGCTACGAGGTCTTCCTGATGAATAACGAAAAGCTCGGCCCCCGCCTGACGCCGGAGCCGCTACGGTCCGCGCGGTGGGTGGACACGGCACCGCCACATGGTCCCCGCAGCTACGGCGTTCGCACCGTCACGGCCTCTGGTATGACAAGCCCGATCGTGGTCAGCGGTACCATGGTCATTACATGACACGATGCGCAAACGGCAATCACACGCGATCGGGGCTGCGGATCTGGAGGCGTGCGGGCCAATGGAACGGACAAACGCGAACGGGAGCCTGCGCATCGGTCTGGCAGCCTCACGGAATGCGCCGTCGGTGGAAGAGCGTCTCCACATCGTCGACCGATTCCTGGAGGAGGCTGCCGCGCAGGAGGTGGCTATCGTCTGTTTCCCGGAGGCCTATATCCCCGGCCTGCGAGGCCAGGACATTGAGGTCCCACCCCACGATCAGGTCCGTCAGGATGCGGCACTGGACGATATCCGCGCCGCGGCCCAGCGGCATGGCGTAGCAGTCGTCATGGGGATGGAGTGGGAAACCACCGTGGGGCTGCACAACGTCGCCTTCGTCGTCTCGCGTGCTGGTGCCATCGAGGGCTATCAGGTGAAGAACCAGATCCCGCCGGAAGAGGAACCGTTCTACGTGCCCGATGGGCGGCGACGGCTGTTCGAGGTCGACGGCGTCCCGTTCGGCATCACCATCTGCCATGAGGGATGGCGCTATCCCGAAGCCGTCCGCTGGTCGGCCGTCCGCGGCGCGCGTGTGGTCTTTCACCCCCAGGTCACCGGCAGTGACCGCACTGGCGAGACCATCGAACGCTGGGGCGACCCGGCTTCTCCCTACTACGAGAAGGCAATGGTGGCGCGCAGCGTGGAGAACACTATCTACTTCGCCAGCGTCAACAACGCCATGCGCTACCAGGATTCCGCGACCAGCCTCATCGACCCGGATGGGGAGTGCGTGGCCCATGTTCCCTATGGCCAGGAGCAATTGCTGGTGCACAACCTCGATCTATCGCGGGCAACAGGCTTCTGTGCCCGACGATTCAACCCGGCCTTCTATCCGGCAACCTGAGCGTCTTTGATGCCTGAAATGCGGTGCCTCCTGACTGGTGACCGTCTCTGGGGGAGACGGTCACCAGTTCTCCTCGGTTCCTGCAACCCACTGGCATGGATAGGTTTTGAGGCGCACCGGCTCCTTGCGTATTGATGGATTACTGGTCGCAGACGCAGCGTCAACGCCTGTCGGACCAGGAGGACTCGTGCCCCCGCACCTCCTCTAGCCGAAGATCACGATTTGAGCCACCCAGATCATGACAGGCAACCAGTACGGGCAGTGCAGCAATCCGCATGTAGGCGAGCGACGTGAGCGCATTCATCCTTCCCATTACCACGACGCCGGCGGCACTTCCGATGATGAGGTGTGACCCACCCGTGCCAACGGTGTAGGCCAGCAGGGACCAGAGGCTGGAATCCGATGTGGGGATCGTATCGATGGCCACGGCGGTCAGGGGCACATTGTCAACGATCGCCGACCCCCATCCCATCAGTATGCTCCCGGCCGCGACCCGGGA
>JAUJLY010000260.1 GCA_030447145.1 Thermomicrobiales bacterium | reverse complement strand
CGCCGGACTCCATGGAATGCGGAGTCAACGCGTACTGGACGTTACAACCGCCTTCGATTCCTAGTGCCCGGATGATATTCAGTGCGGACGTCCGCAGCATCTGGTATTCACGATCCGACAATGTCTGCGAGGGTGCGACAACGATGCTGTCGCCGGTATGCACCCCCATCGGATCGAAATTTTCCATATTGCAGATCGTGATGCACGTGTCAGCGCTATCGCGCATGACCTCGTACTCGATCTCCTTCCAACCCATCAGGGAGCGCTCCAGTAACACCTGCCTGATCGGGCTGGCGCGGAGACCGGAGGTCACGATCCGCTCGAGGTCCTGATCCGTATAGGCGACGCCGCCTCCAGTTCCGCCAAGGGTGTACGCGGGACGGATGACGAGTGGCAACGGCACCCGCTTCACGAACTCCCGTGCCTCTTCCAGGGAGTGGATAACCTCGCTCTCGATTGCCGGCTCCCCGATCTCGTTTAACAAATTCTTGAAGAGCTCGCGGTCTTCCGCCTTCTGGATCGCTGAGAGCGGCGTTCCAAGCAGCCGAACGTTGTATCGATCCAGAATGCCCAGCTCCGACACCTGGACCGCCAGGTTCAACCCGGTCTGTCCGCCGAGCGTGGGCAGCAGGCCTTCAGGACGCTCACGCTGGATCACGCGTCGGATGACGTCGGGCGTCAGGGGCTCTATATAGACTGCGTCCGCGATATCCTCATCGGTCATGATCGTGGCCGGGTTGGAGTTCACGAGGATCGTCCGGATCCCTTCTTCCCGCAGCGATTGACACGCCTGGGTACCGGCGTAATCAAACTCTGCTGCCTGCCCGATGACGATCGGACCCGAGCCGATCACGAGTACGCTCTCGGGGCGTTTGGAGACACGTTCCTGGGATCCTGCTGTCACGTTAGTTCTTTCCCCTGTGGTCCTGCTGCGGCACCGAGATCATCTCCAGAAATTCGTCGAAGAGAATGCCATTGTCGGCTGGACCAGGCGCGGCTTCGGGATGGAACTGCACGGAAAGCACCGGCAGGTCGCGATGTGCCAGACCTTCGACAGAACCATCGTTGAGGTTACGCAGCGCGACCTGCCACCCGTCGCCAGTGGGCACCGAATCCGAGTTCACCTGAAAGCTGTGGTTCTGGGCCGTCATCGTCACCCGCCCGCTCCGGTTGTCCATGATCGGTTGGTTTCCACCACGGTGCCCGAACTTGAGCTTGCCGGTCTGGGCACCGATTGCCCGTGCCAGGAGTTGGTGCCCAAGGCAGATACCGAAATAGGGTCGCCGCTCCTCGAGCAACGACCGTACAATGCCCAACCCCTCGTCCAAATTCGCCGGATCTCCCGGTCCAGGCGAGACAATGACGCCGTCGGGATCGAGCTCCCGCACCCGATCGTAGGAAGTCCCATAGGGCAGCACCGTCACGCGCGCCCCCCGGCTCGTCAGGGAGTTGATGATGTTCATCTTGACGCCGCAGTCCACGACCGCGACATGCGGGCCGGTGTTTTCATCTCCAAAAGTGGCCTCTTCGGCGTTCATCACGTCACCAACAACGTCGCGCTCACCCGGCAGCTTCGCCGCCTGAGCACGAGCGACGATCTCCTCATCCGTCATGTCCTTGGCGTTATGGACTAGCACCGCGCGCATGTCCCCTACCGAGCGGATATGGCGCGTGAGCGCGCGCGTATCGACACCCGATATGCCGGGGACGTTGTAGCGTCGGAGGTAGTCATCAAGGGTACCCTCCGATTGCCAGTTCGACGGCTGGGGCGCAACCTCATGAACCACCAGCCCAGCGATCCATGGCTGGCGTGACTGATTATCCTCCTCGGTCACACCGTAGTTGCCGATCAATGGATAGGTCATGCAGACGATCTGTCCGCAGAATGAAGGATCCGTGCAGACCTCCTGGTAACCCGTCATCGAGGTGGTGAAGACCACTTCGCCCGAGCCATCGACATCGGCGCCGAACCCTTTCCCCCTGAACACCTTGCCGTCCGCCAGGGCAAGGACAGCGTCCCACACCGGCGTATATCGCGTCTTCGCATCAGGCACGGTGCTGAACCTCCCCATCCACAATCGTTAATGCCGCCCTTCCCCGCAGCGTCATGCCAAGCAGGGGCGTGTTCTTGCTTTTCGTCTTGAGCGCCTCAGGGGTCACCGTCCAGAATTCCTCGGGATCGAACACCGAGATATTAGCTGGCAAACCCTCCTGGATACTCACTGGATCGAGGCCAAGGATTTTTGCCGGCTCAACCGTCCAGCGGCGGACCAGGTCGACCACACCGAGGTGACCGGCACGTACGAGTGCGTAAGAAAGCGAAAATGCAAATTCCAACCCGCTCAGTCCAAACGCAGATTGCTGGTATTCCACCGATTTCTCTGGCTCGGCGTGCGGAGCGTGATCCGTGCCGAAGCAATCGAACCATCCGTCCTGCAGCGCCTTCAGGAGCTTGCGCGTGTCCTCCTGGGGGCGGAGCGGCGGATTGACCTTGGTATTCGGGTCACCCGGCTCGGCCTGGAGCCCGACTGCTTCATCAGTGTTGTGCAACTCTCGAGATCCAGCAACCCACTCGTCGCTCATGACGAGATGATGAGGCATGACCTCCGCTGTCACGTTGACACCGCGCTGCTTCGCTTCGTGGATCAGTTCAATGCCGCGTCCCGTGCTGACATGACAGACGTGCAGCCAACCACCGGTCAGTTCCGCAAGCATCAGGTCTCGAGCGATAATAATCTCCTCGGCCGCTGCGGGAATGCCCTCGATGCCCAGCTCCTTGGATACCTCGCCTTCGTGCATGGCTCCGGTAGCGATCGGCTTGTCCTCGCAATGGACAATCACCGGCCGGTTGAGCCGCCTCGAAGCAACAAGTGCCTCTCGCATGATCGCACTGTTCGCGGTCGTATCACCATCGTCCGACCAGCCGATCGCACCCGCCTCGATGACGGCGTCAAAATCCACCGCCTCATCACCGGTACGGCCCCGTGTGATCGTGGCGATTGGATAGACACGCGCCACCCCGGTCCGCTCGACATCTTCCATGAGGGTTCGGATGACTTCAGGCGAGTCCAGTGCGGGCTTTGTATTCGGCATGCAGGCAACCGCGACAAAACCGCCTGCAACGGCGGCAGTCGTCCCGGTTGCGATCGTTTCCTTTGCGTCGAAACCTGGCTGCCGAAGATGAACGTGCACATCGATCCAGCCTGGACTGACGAGCAGGCCTTCCGCGTCGAAGACCTCAGTATTCCCTGGTGCGTCAACATGCCTGACATCGGTGACTACGCCATCTTCGATGCGGATATCGGCCACCTCGTCCCTACCGGACGCGGGGTCGACCACTCGTCCACCTCTGATGACTATTGCTCGTGTTGGCACAGTTCCGCCTCTCCGTTTTGGCCATCTGTCATATTGCACATCATAAAAAAACACCCCCGAGGTCCGTTTCAGGACGCGAGGGCATCGAGATCTGGGTTATGGTGTTGGGGAGAGGGAAGATCATGTTCAGGAGTAGCCTCTCGCATACCACGCAAACTGCGAGAGTATACCACCGGCGCTTGGCACCCGACAGGAAAACGTATGCAGCAATCGCCGATCCCCATCACCGAGGAAGTCATCGACAAGTTCGAGAATATCGAGCGACTTCTCGATGCCACATACGGACCGCGTGTTCTGCGGACCAGCCGTGACCCAATCTCGCAACTTATTGGAACAATTCTGTCCCAGAACACGTCTGACATCAGTACGTCGCGTTCAATGACGACACTCCGTGAGCGCTTCCCGACATGGCAACACGTCCGAGACGCTGCGACGGAGGACGTTATCGATGCGATTCGTTCCGGCGGTCTTGCGAACCGGAAGGGGCCGCGTATCCAGGCGGTGCTGGAGGAAGTCGTTGCCAGGCAGGGAGATACCGATCTCAGCTTTCTTGCCGGGATGCCGCTTGAAGAGGCGAAGGCATGGCTGACGAGCATGAATGGCATCGGACCGAAAACCGCGGCGTGCGTGCTGCTCTTCAGCCTCGGACTACCGGCTATGCCAGTCGATACCCATGTGGGTCGGGTCATGGCTCGACTCGGCGTCGTTCCCCACCGGACAAGCACGATAACGCAAGAGCGCATCCTCGAGACACTAATTGGCTTTGATCCGGACACCGTCTATGCCGTTCATGTCGAAACCATCGAGCACGGTCGCCGGATCTGCCGCGCGCAACGGCCGAAATGCCCCGAATGTCCTCTCAGGGAGTACTGTGACTACTACACCGAACATTACCTCGCATAGCGATCGATTAACGGCCTCCGATCTGGTCAAGCATCCGCGGGAAGGGACGACAGAGTTGTTCCTGGTACGGCACGGTCAGACGCCCGCCAATGTCAACCATCTCCTCGTTGGCTCAACTGACATACCGCTCGATGGGCTCGGCGAGCGCCAGGCTCGAATGGTAGGCGCCCGTTTCGCTGGGATAGACATCGACGCCGTGGTGACGAGCCCGCTTCAACGCGCACGCAGGACAGCGGAGGCGATCGCCGAGGTCACGGGGCATGAGCCTCTGGTTGTCCCGGGACTCAGCGGGATCGACTTCGGTCGGATCGAGGGACTCACCATTCACCAGGTCCTGGAGCAATTCCCGGAACTCCAACCCCACATTGACGATCTGCATGACATTGAACTCACCTGGCCGGGAGGCGAATCGCGCCGCGGCTTCGTGGAGCGGGTTATGGCGACGTTCCTTGGATTGATCGATCGGTACGAGGGCCAGAAAGTAGCAGTCGTCTGCCATGGCGGCGTCATTGGCTCGTTCTATGCCCAGCTGGAACGAGGACCGGTCAACGATTTTGTCCGGTACGCTGTCGCCAACTGCAGCGACAACCACTTTATCGTCACGTACGAGCAGACGCTCATCCAGATGTGGAACGACGTTACACACCTTGATGAGGTACTGGAAGGCCCGTTGTCGCTGTTAGCGTCGCTGATGGACGGTGGAGGTCACCCGTCTGACCGGGCCTG
>JAUJLY010000259.1 GCA_030447145.1 Thermomicrobiales bacterium | reverse complement strand
CCCCAGTGAGCCGTTCGCCGACCCTCTAGAAGGATTCGATCCGGCCGTGTATCTTCTCCTTGGTCTCGCGGGACATGAGGTCCCGCACTGCTTCGGCGGCTGATTTCCCTCTAAAGAGGACCTTACACATTTGTTCGGTGATCGGCATCTCCACGTCGGTACGATGCGCCAGCTCGACCGCCGCTCGTGTCGTGTCTACACCTTCGGCCACTTCAGACATCTCGCTCAGCACCTCTTCCAGGGACGCTCCGGTGGCTAAACCTGCACCGACCTGGTGGTTGCGAGACTGCGGGCTGGAGCAGGTCGCTATTAGGTCGCCAATCCCGGAGAGTCCGGCGAAGGTCAATGGCTGCGCACAATGCGCTATCCCCAACCGCCCAATCTCCGCTATTCCCCTGGTCAGGAATGCTGCTTTCGCGTTATCCCCTGCGCCGAGGCCATCACCGATGCCGGCACTAATCGCGATGATGTTCTTGAGACTGCCACCCATCTCTTCCCCCACGATGTCAGTGCTGGTGTAGATGCGGAACGTCGCCCCGATCATAGCCGCCTGGATCGACGAAGCGGCCTCGGCGTCGCGGGAGGCGACGACTGTTGTGGCTGGTTTGCCTGCTGCTACCTCGGAAGAGAGATTTGGGCCGGAAAGGGCGCACACGGGTGATGCTTCGTCCGCAAGCACCGCTTCCGCGATTGCACTGGGTCGAAGGAGCGTTCCAATCTCTATCCCCTTCGCCGCCGATACGACGATCTTTCCAAGGAGAAGATCGCAGAGTGGCACGAGAGCTCCGCGAAGTTTTTGCGTCGGGATGGCGAGAACAACAACATCCGCCTTGGCGAGAACAGCCTCGACGTCGGTGCTCACGAAGAGCGACTCTGGAATCGTGACGCCTCTGAGTGAACGGGAATGCCTCCGTTCCTCTGTGAGCGCTCGCCATGCCTCCTCATCCCTCACGTACAGTGCTGTCCCGTTACCCGCGCGGAGAGAAACCAGCGCCAGGGTTGTGCCCCAGGCGCCCCCGCCGAGCACTGCCACGCGGGGATGCTGCGCGCGTTGTGTCCGATCATTCATTGACGGGCTCCAGCAATGGTTCGTAGACTCGGGCCAGCGAAAGCCGCCTGCTCTGGCTACGATACGACGAGACGGGACCGCTGCCCACCACGCTCAGGAGACTCCCTGTGACGCTCGAAATGCCGCTTGATACTGTTGCAATCCGCAAGATTCTTCCCCACCGCTATCCTTTCCTGCTCGTGGACCGAATTATCGAGATGACCCCGGGCGAACGCGCGGTGGGGATCAAGAACGTAACCTCCAACGAGGAGTTTTTTGAGGGGCACTTCCCGGAGTACCCGGTCATGCCCGGCGTATTAATCGTCGAGGCCATGGCGCAGGTCGGCGGTGTGGCGCTGTTAAGTCTGGAAGAGCATGCTGGCAAAATGGCCCTTTTTGCAGGAATCAACAACGTACGTTTCAAGCGCCAGGTTAAACCCGGCGACACCATCCTGATGGAGGTCGCGCTTGGCAGGTTTCGCAGGGGTGTCGGGACGGGCACTGCCACGGCCACCGTAGATGGAGATGTCGCTTGCAGGGGTGAGCTATTGTTCGCGCTCGTTCCCGACCAGACGAAGGGCTGACGGTCCTGATATCCCCTGACCTCGGCGATGCGGTCGTCGGCATTGACGCAAGCCGGATGCATGTCCGGGAGCGAACGGGCACCGAAAACTATTCCGACCAGATCATCCGGGCGCTCCTCGCCGCCGGGGCAGATTGGCAATGGCGACTGTATATGAACGCTAAGGTAGCGCCGCCTTCCCTTGAGGTCCCATCGAACGCTGAAGTCGTGCCGCTCCCGGCCCGCCGGCTCTGGACACACTACCGCCTCTCACGCGAGATCCTGACACTCCGCCCCGACCTCCTCTTTGTGCCCGCGCACGTCGTTCCGATCGTGCACCCGCGTACAGTGGTGACCATTCACGACCTCGGATATCTTCACGTGCCCGAAGCCCATCCGGGCAAACAGAGAAGAATGCTTGACCTCACAACCCGATGGAGCGCGAGGGCCGCCCATCGCATCATTGTGCCGTCGGCACAGACCCGGGAGGACCTGATCCAATCCTACGGCGTCGCGGGCGAGAAAATTTCCGTCGTGCATCATGGCGTGGACCCACGATTCCGCAAGGTTGACAGGTCGAAGGAGCAAGTGCTCCGCAAACGATACGATCTGCACCGACCATACGTCCTGGCCGTTGGCACGATCCAGCCGCGAAAAAACCTGACCGTCCTGGCGCGCGCCATGAAAACTGCAGCGCCACACCATGATTTGGTAATCGCAGGCAAGCGAGGCTGGATGTCAAACCAGGTGTTGGACAAGCTTCGTGAAACCAGTCTGGGCCCGCGCTTGCGCATTGTCGACTACGTTCCCGATGCAGATCTCCCATTGCTGTACGCTGCAGCGTCGATCTTCGTGCAGCCTTCCAGATTCGAGGGATTCGGCATGCCTGTGCTGGAAGCCATGGCCGCAGGGACCCCGGTGTTCTGCGCCTCAGGATCATCGCTTTCCGAGATTGCTGGCGACGCCGCGGAGTTCTTTCCTGCCTCCGACCACGCAATGCTCGCGCACCTTCTGACTGGGATCCTGCAGAATCCTGCCCGTATGGTACGTATGCGGGACAGGGGCTCAGCGTGGTCAGCTGCGTTCACATGGGAACGCGCGGCACGGGAAACGCGTAGTATCCTGCGGGAAGCATTGACCTGATGGATCCAACGGCAAATGGAAAAAGGAGCCACGCTTGAACTCTTCGGGACGCACCATTGGCATCGTCCTGTTGGTTGCCGGCGTTATTATCGGCGCTGCCCTCGCTGCCTGGTTCTTCTTCGGCGTCCAGGAGGGCAACCTCCGGGCATCGGGAGCGGCGTTTGGAGCAGTGCTCTTTTTCAGTGTATTGGTGCTCCCCCTGGTCGGGGCAGGAATCTTTTTCATCGTCAAGGGCAGTGCCGAGGCCAGGAACCTCGCGCGGGTTCAGGAACAACGCCGGCTGCTGGACATGGTGAAGACGCGTGGTCAGCTCCAGATCAGCGATCTCGTCCTCGAGCTCAAGTCGAGCACCGACAAGGTAAAGAACGACATCTACGATCTGGTAGGCCGTGGGCTCTTCTCAGGATATGTGGATTGGGACAAAGGTATCCTCTACTCGGTCGAGGCATCCAAGCTGCAAGGCCGGGAGACTTGCCCGAACTGCGGGGGACAGGTCGAGCTTGCCGGCAAGGGGTTGATCAAGTGCCCTTATTGTGGCGCTGAAATTTTTCTTTAACCCCCAGAATGTGCGCCGGGCAACCGGCTACAGGAGGACAGCCGATGGACAGACTGCGAAAAATCGGAAACGTCGAGAACCGCATCACCGAACTCCTTCAGAAGGTGCCCGGATATAACGGGTATCGCGACAAGGAGAACCGACGCGACGAGGACAAGCGACTCCGGGAGTCGATTGCCAACGATGTCCAGAACAGCGTGAACCGTCTCACTCAGTACAACGCGGACCTTTCCGCGGCGCGTGAACTAACTCACCTTTCCCGTGTCGAGGCACTGGTCGGCCAGATTCGACTACTGGCCGATCGGATCCGCACTGCCTCCTACGGCTACGGTGGCATCTTCACGGAACGGGAGGTAGACGCCGCTGCCCTCGACCAACTCCGGCAATTCGACCTGGCTCTCCAGGGTGAGGTGACCAGCCTCAATGAGAAGGTCCAGACGCTGACGAGCTCGACGCCTCCCAGGGACGATGACGTGCGTACCCTTTCAGGGGAGATTGATCGCCTTAAGCTGCTCTTTGACACCCGCACAGAGGTGGTTGACCAGGCGAAGCCAACGCGTGATGCCAAAGTGCTCGAACTCCTTGAGACCAACGAGCCCGCAACTCCTTCTCCCCTGCTGTCGGTCAACAAGGGCGACACGCTCTCGGTGCTCGGGGACAACTTCATCGCCAATGCGACGATCTCCCTTGCCACTGATCAGGGCCCGCTGCAGCTCATTCGCGTTTCGGAGGAGGAAGCGGGCGCGACGTGGCTGCTCGGCTCGGGAGTCGAAGGAATTGTCTCCGCCCGGCTCATGGAAAGCCTCGGAGAAATGCCCCCATATCAGACCATGCAGCGCGCCGCAGCCACGCTTGACACAGAAAACGGCAGGCAGGAGGGCGTTGCCGTCCAGTATGCTGCGCGAATGACTAGTGACGGTGAACTCGAGCTTACGGTCGTCTTTGGAGACTCGGCCAGAGTCTACCGAGGGAACGAAATTCGCGATATTGACGTCGAGGTTTACGGAGCTGCGTGAGGCTCGATTATTCTGCTTGCAAGGAGAACCACACCACAATGAGCATTCTGGACCGCATGCAGCGACTCGTTCGCGCCAATGTCAACGACCTCATCGACCGGGCGGAAGACCCGGAGAAAATGATCGACCAAATTCTTCGCGATATGGAATCGAACATCCTTACTGCTCGTTCACAGGTAGCCGCGATGATTGCCCAGGAGAAGGAACTCGAGGCAGATCTCGCCGAGACCAAGCAACTCGCGGCTGAATGGGGCGACAAGGCGAAACGCGCGGTCGATGCAGGCAAGGACGATCTCGCGCGCGAGGCGCTGCGACGCAAACGTGACAATGAAGAGAACGCCCGCGTTTACCAGCAGCAGCATGAAACACAGTTGCAGACGGTAAACAACCTGAAGCACCAGCTTCAGGCGCTTGAATCCAAGTACCAGCAGACGCAGAGCCAGCGGGATTCGCTCATCGCCAGGCAGCGTCGAGCGAAAGCATCGCAGCAGGTGGCGGAGTTCAGCGCCACACTTACTCCGTTCGACGCGAGCTCCGAGTTGGAGCGAATGGAGCGAAAGATTCGCTCCACCGAGTCCCAGGCGGTGGCTCTCGCACAGATGGAGTCCACCTCACTGGATGCCCAGTTCCGTGAACTCGACTACGATGTTGATATCGAGCAGGAGTTGGAAGCGCTCAAGGGTGGTTCGAGTGAGACCGCGGGCCAGCTTGAAGCGGGCGGCCAGCAATCCGGCGCCTAGATCGAAGACGCCTGTCGATGGATGCGGTCAGGTATTTGACCG
>JAUJLY010000258.1 GCA_030447145.1 Thermomicrobiales bacterium | reverse complement strand
TCTACTACAACACCCAGATCTTCGAGGAGCACGGTCTCACACCACCGGAGACGTGGAGCGACCTCATGACGACCTTCCAAACCCTGAAGGACGCCGGTGTCACGCCGTTGTTCGTACCCGCGCGCGAGGGTTGGGTGCTCTCGGGTTACGTCGACTGCATCGGCTCAACCTATCTCGGAGACGAGTTCGCCGGCCAGCTGATCGCGGGAGAAAAGCAATTCACGGACGAGAAATTCGTCAGCCTGCTGTCCCGGATCAAGGATCTGCAACCCTTTTTTCAGGAGGGCTACGTAGGGAACAACGTTCCAGATATGGATGCAGCGTTCCAGTCAGGACAGGCGGCCATGATCCTGTACGGAGGCTGGGCGGCCAACACCTACATCGAGCAGGCGCCGGACCTGGAGTTCGACTTCTTCCTGAGCCCGCCGGACGAAGCAGGCGAGGAGCCTTCGAGCTATGTCTTCGTGGACGGAGGCTACGCCGTTAACGCCGCCTCTGAGGTGCAGGAGGCAGCACTGGAGCTCGTGAAGTACTCCGCGACCGTGGACTACGGCCAGACCTTCTCCGACATCACGCAGGAGATGTCGTCAATTCCGGGCGTGCCGGCTCCGGAGGAGAACAAGTACCTGCAGCGGCAGATCGAGTTCGCGGAGCACGCGATCCAGAACCTGTACCGGATCCGGTCTCCGTTCGATCAGGGCGATCCCGGTATCTCCACGCTATTGCACCCGCTGATGCAGGGGCTGCTGAGCGACCAGGTGAGCCCGGAGGAAGTTGCGCAGCAACTCCAGGAGGGCTTGGCTCAGTGGTATGAGCCGTTCCAGGACGGCCAAAGCTAGCGGACCGGCCGGGGCCGTCGAATCGGCCCCGGCTACCACCCTCGCTCCACGAAGAGAGACCTTATATGCGCGTATTCCGGTTCCTGCGTCGCCCGTCGGCTGCCGCCGACGCTGATACGTCACTCCCCGGCGGGAGGGGCCGTGCAGTTGCCATCAAGCAGCACACCTATCTCCTGATGCTCGTGCCTGGCCTAGCGATGTACCTTGCGTTCATCATCTGGCCTTTTGCCAATACGATCCGCGTCAGCTTTTATAACTGGAGCGGGCTTGGTCCCCTCGATGACTTCGTCGGCTTTGGCAACTACACACACCTTTTCAACCGCGCACCGATCAACCGCCAGTTCTCGAACGCGTTGAGCAACACGGCGCAGGTGTTCTTTTTGAGCACCGTCCTGTCGACTTTTGTTGGCTTGGGGTTCGCACTGATCCTCAGCCGGAAAATCGCGGGTTCGCGGTTCTACCAGGCGCTCTACTTCATGCCCAACACGCTATCGGTGGTGGTCGTGGGTTTTCTATGGAACTTGTTGCTCAATCCGCAGTTTGGGGCGGTCAATGCCGTGCTGCGGAGTATCGGGCTCGATTCCCTTGCCCGACCCTGGCTTGGTGATCCCGATTTTGCCTTGCCATCGATCGTCGCAGTCAGCGCCTGGGCGAACATGGGGTTCCCCGTGTTGATCTTCCTTGCGGCAATCCTCGGTATCCCGTCGGATCTGCTTGAAGCCGCGCGCCTCGACGGGGCGAGCGAGCTGCGGGTGGTCGCGACGATTGTGATCCCCTTGCTCTGGCCAACGCTCATCACGCTGATCGTGCTGAATTTCATCGCATCCGTGAATACCTTCGAACTTGTCTTTGCCATGGAAGGCTCGGAAGGCGGACCCTTTTTCGCCACGGACGTTCTTGGCACGTTGTTCTACAGAATGGCCTTCGGGGGAGTAGGTGGGGTCTACGCTGGGACGGGTCTCGGCGGTGCGGCGGCGCTCGCAACGTTGATGCTCGTGATTGTCTTGCCCGTCTCGGTCTTCGTCATCATCTACCAGCGAAAGGTTTCCCATGAGTACTAGATCGGAGCGAGACGGCGGGGCTCCCCACCACCGCTCAGCGGGGAGATTCGTGGGAAGCGCCCTCGTCCAGCTGGTCCTTATCGCGTATGGGATCATCGTGGTCTACCCGCTGTTGATCATGCTGGCGTCATCGCTGAAGACGACGGGGGAGATCTTTGCGAATCCATTGAGCCTGATCCCGGAGACGGTTCGCCTCGTCAACTACGTGGATGCATGGAACCAGGCCAATTTTGGGACGTACTTCAGGAACAGCATTTTCGTCTGCGCTGTCTCGGTCGCGTTAATCCTGTTCTTCGGCTCCATGGCGGCCTACGTCCTCGCGCGCTTCTCCTTTCCGGGGAACCGGGCGATCTATCTCCTCTTCCTGGCGGGGTTCATGATCCCGATCCGGCTCGCGATCGTGCCGCTCTTCATCATGATGCGCGACCTCCGGCTGCTGGATACGCTGTGGTCACTGATCCTGGTCTACGTCGCGGGAGGCATGCCGTTCACAATCTTTCTCATGGTGAACTTTTTCAGGCATATACCGAGGGATCTGGAGGACGCTGCTGTGCTCGACGGCGCCGGGCCCTTCCAGGTGTACTACCAGATCATGCTGCCGCTGGTGCGCCCGGCCCTGGCGACGGTTGGGCTCTTCCACTTCCTCAACGTCTGGAACGATTTCTTCTTCCCGCTCATCTTCATCCGGTCGGAGAACCTTCGGACAGTTCCGCTCGGTGTCAGTACCTTCTTCGGCGAATACACGAACGATTGGGCGTTGATGTTCGCCGCACTCAGCATATCGATCATGCCGGTGATCGCGGTCTATCTCCTTGCGTCGAAGCAGTTCATCGCCGGGCTTACCTCGGGTGCGATCAAGTGACCGGAAAGCAGTCGGTTCGAAGTGTTGGGGAGGCTGGCTTGTGGGGCGCGATGCGCGTTCAAACCCGAGCCGGGAATGACCGGCGCAGTCGGTGCGGGCCCGAATGGGAGTCACTCGGCAGGCACGGTGCCTTGTGTGAAGTCCATGCCGATCGCGATGAGTATTTGCCGGGACTCGCCGGGAGGAATGACCGGGAGGGGCTCCATCGATCCATGGGACGTGAACGTGCATCTCGTGTTTCCGCCGATCGGCTCCGTCCATACTGAGGTGTGTCCGAAGTCAGAGTACCCAGCAAGCCAAATACGACCGGTTCCCTCCAGTCCAGCAGTAATATGCCGGGGAGCATTTACCGCCTGGCCCTCCTCCAGTGCTCCTTCCCGGGGAAGCAGTATCCGGGGTGGAGAGGACAGGAGAAGCCGCAGGCGATACCGCGTCCTCAGTGGTGTTATGCCGGTGTTGTGGACCTGGAGCTGGAGGGAGAGGCGGGCGTCGGTGAGCGAGGCCGTGACTCGCCACCGTTCTCCATGCGGGTTTTGATCCGGTATCCATTCCATCGTGCACGACGCCGGATCGCGCTCGACGAAGTGCCAGCGTGAAGCCCCTCCTTCGTCGTTCCCCGTGATTACCGCCGAGCGTTCGCGCTTCGATGCGACGATGATGTCGCGCCATTCAGGTTGGGACCGGGAGGTAACATCCTCCGGGAGGCGAACGGCATAGCCAGCACAACAAGCACCGAGCTCAGGGGCGAGCCAGGCAATCGCGCTGCCAAGGGGATCGATGATCCGGAGGAGGCTCTCAGATGAGGCATGCCAGCCACTGGGTGAGGCCGGCATATCGAATACCGGTCGCGTCACAATCTGGCTTCCTCCTGCCTAAAGCACAACGAATACCGTGTCTTCATGTACTTCGGTGGGATATCGCCTGACGCGAACCCTTGGGTCAGCGAGAGCCTTGCTGGTAAGGAGGTCGAACTCCCACCCGTGCCAGGGGCAGGAGAGGATCTCCCCATCTCGCCCCCAGCGATACTCCCCCGGCGGAGACGGAAGCGTGGTGCCGCTCACGCGTCCACGGCATACGGGTGCCAATTCATGAGGACAGACATTCAATACGGCGACAAACTCACCGTTCACATTGAAAACGCCGACCGAATGACGCTTAATCTCCACGATCCGGCACTCGCCCGGGCTGATCTCTCCCGTCCGCCCCACCGGCCAGCGCTGTGTTTTCGACCGTGACTCAGTCATGAACAGGTATCTCCGCACCTTCCGCTTCGGCCGAAACCGGCGCGGGAGGCAGATGGTAGAGTTCGCGCGCCGTCACACTGAGGACCCTGTCACGTTGCTCCCCGGTGAATGACCGGGCGGCGAAATCCACGGTGTCCCCATCCCAGTGTGGGTAGTCGCTGGAGAACATGACCATCTGATCGACATCGAGCATCTCCAGCATCGCCTTCCGGTGCTGGGGGTTCTCGGGCTCCTCCATCGGCTGCGTTGTCAGCCGGATATGCTCCCGGACATATTCGCTGGGTGGCCGCTCCAGCCACGGTGTTGTCCGGCGCAGCGCTTTCCAGTTCTTGTCGAAGCGCCACAAAATCGGTGGCAGCCAGGAGATGCCGCCCTCGACCAAGACGAACTTCAATGTGGGGAAGCGAACGAAGACTCCCTCGGTGATCAGGCTGATGAGGTGAGAGATGTAGCTGGTGACGAGGGTCGTGTGCCCCTCGATGTATGACGATGGGTAGCCGGCTGCATTTGGAGGACCGGTAATGCCCACACCTTCGTTGCCGGGATGGATTGCCACCGGCAGATCGTGCTCAACCGCTGCCTCGTAGATTGGATGATAGAACCGCTGGCCATAGGGTATCCGGGCGGCGCTGCCCATCATCACCTGCACCATTCCAGGATGATCTCCGAGCCGGTGAATCTCCTGGGCGGCGAGGAGGGGATCGGAGGGACCGACGTTGATGGACGCGCGGAAGCGGGGATCGGCGGTCAGCCAGTCGTTGACCATCACATCGTTCATCGCGGAGAGTACTGCAGCGCCGAAATCCATTTCCGGCCCAACGCCGATGTGGATGGCGGTCTCGGAGTTCACTATCCCGTATTCCAACCCATATACATCGAAGAACAACCGGGAGAGCGTCTCCGGGCGCGAGGCAATGCCTTCGCCGTCCTCGGTGACTGCGTCCGCCTGGTGGAACCCCGCGGAATTCCAGTATCCGAGCGTGCCGGGACCGCGGTTGCCTGACGTAAAGCGGCTATGCCACGGTTCAGCGAGGAACTCTGCAACGCGGCGAATATCCATCGTGGGATGGATGTCTGTGTCGATAACGGGAGCTCTCTTCCGCAT
>JAUJLY010000257.1 GCA_030447145.1 Thermomicrobiales bacterium | reverse complement strand
CCATAACTGGTAGAATAGATGTAACGATGCCGGAACCCCTTAAACTCATCGTCCTGTCCCGCCGCCATCCGGCTTTCCCCTGCGTGACTACATGACTGACATCATTGAAACCAATCTTCCGACCTCTGCTGCCGTTTCTCCCGGGTCACGTGTCGTGCCACGGCGCAAGCGGCTCACCGGCTTCCATGACCTTCCCTTCGACGAGTTGAAAGAGCGGCTCGTCGAGATGGGAGCTCCCGCCTACCGTGCCCAGCAGATGTTTGACTGGGCGTACGGAAAGCTCGTCACCTCCTACGACGAGATGACCAATGTCCCGGCGCCCATTCGCGAGGGCTTTGGCGAGACGACACCGCTCCAGACGATGAAGCTGGTCCGTGAGCTGGTGACCGACAACGGCGATACCTACAAGCTGCTCTACCAGACCTTCGACGGTCAGCTGGTGGAGACGGTGCTGATGCTCTACCCGGACCGGGCGACCGTCTGCGTCTCCTGCCAGGTTGGTTGCGCCGTAGAATGTGCCTTCTGCGCCACCGGCCTGGGCGGCCTCACCCGTAACCTGACCGCTGGCGAAATTGTCCAGCAGACGGTCGACGCCACGCGCCGCGCACGCCAACTCGATCGCCAGCTGACCAACCTCGTGATGATGGGGATGGGCGAGCCGCTGCAGAACTACGCGGAGACGATGAAGTTCATCAACATCATCCACGATCCGCGCGGCCTCAATTTTGGCGCGCGCCGGATCACGATCTCGACCTCCGGCATTATCCCGCGCATCGATGCCCTTGCCGATGAGCCATACCAGGTGAACCTCGCGGTCTCGCTCCATGCGCCGAACGACGAGCTTCGCTCACGGCTGGTGCCGATCAACGGGCGCTACCCGGTCGAGGATCTGCTGGCCGCATGCGATCGCTTCACGCAGAAAACGGGTCGTCGCATCTCGTTCGAGTACGCGCTGATGAACGGCATCAACAATAGCGACGAGATTGCTCGTGAACTCGGACAGCTTCTTCGCGGCCGGCTCTGTCACGTCAACGTGATCCCGTTCAACCCGGTCGATGTCCTGAAGTTCGAACGTCCCAACGCCGAGATGATCGAGCGCTTCGCGGAGATTGTCCGTGAGTACGGCATCCCTACGACTGTTCGTTACTCCCGCGGTGTCGAGATTGCCGCGGCGTGTGGTCAGCTGCGGGCCCGCCATCAGCAGATGGAGAAGGCTGCGTCCTAGTAGCCCGCTCTTCTACTGGCGTTCCGGATAATCCGGGTTCGGTTTATTATTGCATCCTCCTCATTCTTCGATGAGACGCGTCATCCTATGAGTTCCAGACACATTGAGCAGCCGGACTACGACCAGGCCCTCAAAATTGGAGGGCCCGATCCCTTGTCGGTGTTGAACTCGACCGCAGCTGTCATGACGTCCGCAGACGTTGTCAGGATCGATATGGCGGCCGCGCACGCTGTTGCCGGTCGGCTTGCCAGGCAGGAAGTGGCACCCGAATGGGATGCAGCGATCCATTACCGGGCAACTGGAGCCGATGCTGATGAGCGTACGGCGATGTGGCTGTTCGTGTTGGACGCGTTGAACTTTTGCTTTTGGGGGCAAGGGGCCGATCCATCAGTCCTTGGCGTGTCGAATGGAAGGACGAACTCACAGACGGTTACATGGCCCTGGTCGCTGCACTCAGGCGTGGGGTTGAGGAGGGCTACGAGCTCCACAGTGCATCGTGGCTGGTCAGTGTGGAGAATGAGGACGTTGCGCACCTCCTGCGGCCCACTAGGGGCCATCCCGAGATCCCGCTCTTCGAGGCGCGCGTTCACCATCTTCGCGAGCTCGGACGGGGGCTTTTCGCGCTCGATAGCGAAACATCGGCGACCGCACTCATCACATCGGCAAACGGATCCGCTGTCTCGTTGGTTCGGCAAGTGGTGCGCCGCTTCCCCTCATTCAACGACATCGCGATCTGGACGCGTGCCGAGACCGGGCTGCCTGGTCACGAGGTGCGTTTCTACAAGCGAGCGCAAATCCTCGTTGGCGATCTCGCCGGCGGTCTGGCCCCTTCGCCACTGGGGCAGTTCCACGATCTCGACAAGTTGACAGCCTTCGCCGACTACAAGGTGCCCCAGGTGCTGCGTCAACTGGGCATCCTCCGCTACTCAGATGCTCTCGCCGGCCGCATCGCGCGTCGCGAGCACCTCCCACCGGGCTCCGCGGAGGAGATCGAGATTCGTGCCGGGACAATTTGGGGGTGCGAGCTGGTTCGGCAGGCGCTTGACGAGCGGGGGAAAACCGTGTCCGCGCACGAGGTGGATTGGCTGCTGTGGACCATGGGACAGTCGTTGCCCCTGAGGTCAGAACCGTACCATCTCACGCCGACGACGTTCTATTAGAGCGGTTTTCATGACCATTGACCGCACGCCTCTGTGGGGAGCACCACGTAGGCGAATCCGGAGGATTCGATGGGCCACTGTCGCTCAATACCTGCGGCATTGCTCATGTGCGAATGCGGCCCATTGCTGTGCTCCCTTGTCCAGGAGGTTGGAAGGCCTTGTGTCCTCCTCCTAACCACGAGGGGCAACATTGCTGCGGCAATGGGTCACTCTCGTGCTTAGGCGATGCCGCAGGCATGGAGCAGAAGCGGCCCATCAATTGCTGCGAAACGGCAACTTACTGCTCATGGGGTGAAACTGTGCCAAGGACCCGGAATCGCTGTTGGGCTGTGCCAGCGTTCGTCTTAACGTTATTTATTAAGATAGAGAAACCGTTACCGTAATAGGGGATGTGGATAGTGTGGAAAAGTCCCGAAACCCGCGCCATGGCGCGGAACTATGCCGGTGGACAAGCAGGATTCCCCGTCCACATCTCCACTGGCGAGAGCTTTCACACCTGTGACAATCCCCATGCCCATCCCAATGCTGTCAAACGATGCACACTGTACGTACACAAACTGGCCGTGATACCGGGGTTTTTGTCCACAATCCCCACCACTTATCCACATAAAGAACCAAGTTATCCACAACCGTCCTGTAGCCTGTGACAGGCAGGCAGCATAGTGTCACAGTCGTGGCGTAATGCTTGCTCATCAGAAAACCACTATCGCTGGTCATTCGGTATGATTGACGCATAGGAACAGGGTGGGTAAGGGAGGAACGTGGGAATGCCTTCCAGGGCCTCAGACTATGATGCCTGACAGGATACCGGATGCATCGTCGCTCTCACCGCTCGCCTTCAAGGACGGATATAGATGGGCTCTCCTCCAGTTCGCGCAATTGATCAGCATATTGAGGTTCATTATTCATACCAGGTCTGGTTCACCAGGGATATTTTCGACCTGAAGAACGACATACTTCGTGACATCTGCAGCAGAGATGATCAGGATCGACAGCGGAAGCTTCTCGTCGTGCTGGATGGGGGTGTCGCCAGCGCTAACCCCGGGCTGGCCGACCAGATCACCGGGTATTTCGCAGCCTACGATTCGACGCTGCATCTGACACGCTCGCCAATGCTGGTCAATGGCGGTGAGCAGGTGAAAAACGACCTCGTGATGCTGAATGCGATCCATGAGGAGATCGACCGGGGCGGCATCGATCGCCACTCCTATGTCGTGGCCATCGGTGGTGGCGCAGTACTGGACATGGTCGGCTTTGCCGCCGCCACCGCCCATCGGGGGATCCGGCTGATCCGGGTCCCTACAACGATCCTGTCCCAGAACGACTCCGGGGTTGGCGTCAAGAACAGCGTGAACGCCTTCGGCAAGAAGAACTTCTTGGGAACATTTGCACCACCGTATGCCGTTATCAATGATGCCTCGCTGATCGAGAGCCTTCCGGACAGGGAGTGGCTCGGGGGCATCTCAGAGGCAATCAAGGTCGCATTGCTGAAGGACCCGGAGTTCTTTTCGTTCATCGAGGACTATGCGCCGGCGCTCGTCGCGCGCGATGGGGATGCGATGAGCTGGCTTATCTACCGGTGCGCCGAGCTTCACCTCCAGCACATTGCGACCAGCGGAGATCCCTTTGAGTTCGGGTCATCCCGTCCACTCGATTTTGGCCATTGGTCGGCTCACAAGCTGGAGCAACTCTCTGATTACCGTTGGAGTCATGGTGAGGCTGTCGCAATCGGGATCTGTCTCGATTCCACCTATGCCTGTCTTCAGGGAATGCTGACCGAGCCTGAATGGAGGCGCATCATCAACCTCTTCGAAGCGGTCGGTCTGCCTGTCTACGCGCCGGAGATGATCGCCTCGTTGGAGCATCAGGGGACATCCCAATCGATCCTGAGCGGGCTCGAGGAGTTCCGGGAGCATCTGGGCGGCGAGTTGACCATCATGTTGTTACGCGGAATCGGAGATGGGTACGAAGTCCACGATATGGACGAGTCCGTCCTCATAGAATGCATGCATCTGCTGAATGCGGAGCATGCCAGGGAGCCATTGAGTCATGCAGCAGTCGACGATCGTCAGCCCGCTATCACAGCAGGATCTGATTGACGAGTATTTTATGGAGCAACGCGCCCGTATCATGGATGTTGCCGCGTTCCTGGATCGCCTGGATCGCGCCGAAGAGCAGAACGGGAACGACGATTTCCGTTTGGTCGCGATGCGCAGGGCCATGCATGAGCTGGTCGGCAATGAGCCCGGTCGTGTCGAGCGGGTCCAGATGATCTTCAGTGACCAGAACACCGATCTTCTCGACGAGCTGGACCGCAAGGCGGCCTACGGCGCATCGGTTCGTTAGCGTAGCAAGGGAGCATCACTATGGAATACATCGATCTTCATGCGCACATGGTCTCCCGGACGACCGATGATTACGAGCGGATGGCGCTCTCCGGATGCGTTGCGCTTACTGAACCGGCGTTTTGGGCCGGGTATGATCGTCGATCGGCCGATGTCTTCGCTGACTACTTCACGCACCTGACAGAGTTCGAACCCACCCGCGCCGCGCAGTACGGCATCCAACACTTCTGCTGGCTCTGCCTCAACCCGAAGGAAGCTGAGGACCGGGAGCTCACCCGCCAGGTGCTGGACATCATCCCCGAGTTCCTCGACCGTCCGACGGTACTCGGTATTGGCGAGATCGGGCTCAACCGCGTGACACGTAATGAGCTCGAGTCCTGCA
>JAUJLY010000256.1 GCA_030447145.1 Thermomicrobiales bacterium | reverse complement strand
GTCGAGGTTCGGGCCTCCCGGTCCAGAATCTCAAAGTCCTCCGCCACCATGCGTACTGGAGCGCCGGGACCATGCCGCCTGATGCTGTTCATCATCGTTCGGGACAGGTCGAGAGCGAAGGGGTCCCCATATTGCCAAGACGAACTTGAGTCGGCCAATACACCGGTGCGGCCGCGGCCATGCACGTCATGGCCGCCTGTGTTTCCCTGTCCGAGGGATGAAAACAATGCGGCCAAGGCGTGTTCGCCAATTCGCCTGATGGCTCGGGGAGTGAGGTCAAGACGATCGCCAACCTCCACGACGAGCCCCTCTGCCGCGAGAATCCCCTTCATCCGCACCCACTGCTCTACCCACTCCTGCTCCTCGCCCGTGAGCGTGGTGCTAATCAGTTCAAGGTCGATGTTCTGGAGATCGTCGATGCTCTCGACCTGCCGAAGGGACCGCTCCATCGCCTCCATTTTGCCAACCATCTGACGCACATCTATGTCAGCGTCAGCGGGGTGACCGCCCTCTTGGAGATCACCCAGCTCACTGGCGTCCTCCAGTTCGCCGCCGGCAGGATCCGGCCCAGCCTGGCCGTCCAGTGATGATTCAAGGGATGCAAGAAGCTGCTGGCGATCTTCCCTGAGTCTCTGCATCAGGTCACGCAGCCCGGCTACCTTGTCACCCTCGTGATCCTGAAAGCCCCAACGGAACGCCTTCTGCATCGATAGATCAATATTTCCGTCGTGGAGAAGGGCCTCTGTCATGGCCCTGAAGAGTTCGTCCGCGTCGATCCTGTACCCGCTCGCCGCTGAGTTGGGAACGTATGAGGCCGGTGTCGCGGAAAGCGCCAATGTCATAGGCCGTACCGCTGTCCATGGCTCGCCGGAACCTTGCCGATCCGGCGGTTTCGGTGCAAACCCTCAAGTACGAATTCAAATGCGGATGCGAGGAGTGCAGGCTCGTCTTCGCCAGCCAGATGCGAAATCACTGCACTCAAACCCTGGATGCACTTCATGGCATCGACGTATGCAGCTGCTGGCTGGCGGTCTGACGCCTCAACAGAATGTCCGGCTTCGATGGATTCGACCAATGCCATCACAGCGGCCTCGTCGACCCTATGGACATGAACATTGCGGATCGCCTCTCCAACGATGCGGTCGATCACATCCCGGACGTCCGTCGCGCCAAACGTTTCAAACTCTATCTTTCCCAATGTGGAGGGGTAGATCGCGTGGAGGTCGGAGATGCGTGGGACGGCGTACGGTTCGCCCAGCAGTAGAGAGCGGCGCTGCGCGTTAGCGACGATTGCCTCATAGTTCGAGATCGTCATGCGCACGGAGACCCCGCTACGCTGCGACACGTCCGGTGCCCGGCGGGCGACTCGCGATATTTCGGCGATGAGATCCGCCATAAAATCCGGCACTACAACATTGATTCCGCCAATGTCGCCGCCCCCTCGCTCCTGCTCGACGATCGTCAGCTCATGAGCAATGGAAATCGGATAGTGTGTCCGGACCTGAGACCCGAACCTGTCCTTGAGAGGCGTGATGATTCGCCCTCGATTCGTGTAATCCTCCGGATTCGCCGATGCGACGACCATGATGTCAAGGGGCAGGCGAACCTGGAAGCCACGGACCTGGACGTCTTCCTCTTCGAGAATATTCAGGAGCCCGACCTGGATACGCTCTGAGAGATCAGGGAGTTCGTTCAGGATGAAGATGCCGCGGTTCGTGCGCGGGATGAGGCCGTAGGAGATGACTTCCTCGTTGCCGAGATACCGTCCCTCGGCCACCTTGATCGGGTCAATCTCCCCGATCAGGTCGGCGATGGTCGTGTCCGGCGTGGCGAGCTTCTCCGCAAAGCGTCGATCGCGTGGCAACCAATCGATCGTGGTTCTGTCCCCCGCCTCCTCCACCATACGGCGTCCGTAGGCCGAGATCGGACAGAAGGGATCGTCGTTTGTTTCTGAACCGGAGATGATGGGAAGCCAGGGGTCGAGCAATTGCACCAGGCTGCGGGCCAGCCGTGTCTTGGCCTGCCCGCGCTCCCCCAGAAGGATCACGTCATGGCCGGCAAGGATGGCGTTCTCGACCTGCGGGATCACCGTCTCCTCATAGCCATGG
Source organism: Thermomicrobiales bacterium (assembly GCA_030447145.1). GTDB lineage: Bacteria > Chloroflexota > Chloroflexia > Thermomicrobiales > UBA6265 > UBA6265. The sequence goes on along the minus strand of JAUJLY010000256.1, from coordinate 3,035 downwards.
ATCCCGGAAAAGAGTCGACCACCGGATCGCAACGATGCAATAAGGTTCTGCCGCATCTCCTCGCGAATAGATCGCGGGTGATACTCGGATGCACGTAGTTCACTGAGGGTGCTGATTGCCGGCGCGGAGACCATAAAGGAGCGCTCCTGGATGAAGTCCCTCCCGCTGGACAGTCCATGAGGGGCGTCCGCAGTTTACCCGACGGCCTCACACCGGTAACGAGCCGGCATTACTGGCCGCGAGTAAGCTGGAGATGCTCCGTCAGGAACGCACCCATGAGAGCGAAGGCGTCGAGCACGTTTGGGCGTCTCGACAGCGCGTGACCTTCATTGTCGTAAATACGGAGCTCCACCTCCTGCCCACGGGCTTTCAGCGCTTCCACGATCTGCTCGGCTTCAAACAAGGGTACGCGTGGGTCGTTCCGACCGTGAACAACCAGCAGCGGCACCACGATGTTGTCAATGTGATTCAGTGGGGAAATCTGTTCCAGCATTTCCCGATCGTTCGCGAGTTCACCATATTCCGCCTCTCGGTGCGCACGCCGCCAGGGGCCTGTTCGCTCCAGAAACGATACGAAGTTGGCGATGCCCACCATATCGACCCCGGCGGCCCAAAGGTCCGGGTAGAAGACGAGCGACGCCAGCGTCATGAAACCACCATAACTCCGACCGTAGACGGCGATTCGATCACCGTCGATTTCGTCGCGACTCCTCAGCCACCGCACCGCGTATTCGACATCCTTGACCGAATCGAGTCGCTTTGCCTTGTCATCCAGATGCGAGTATTCCTTGCCGTACCCGGTACTGCCGCGAACGTTGAGGGACAATACGGCCATGCCGAGCGACGTGAGATACTGGAGGACAGGACCGCTCGGCGCATAGTTCAGTCTGCGCTGGCTCTCGGGACCGCCATGAATATCAACAAGTACCGGGAACGGCCCCTCGCCCCTCGGCCTGAAAAAGAATGCCGGGATCTCCCTGTTGTCGAATGTCCGATATCGGATTGTTTCGGGCTCGAATGTGGCAGGTGGTTCGACCACCGTCTCGGTTGATGCATTGGCGACGATCCGTGCAGAGCCGTCTAGCGAAGCCACCATAATTACCGATGGTTGTGAAACGGTAGAAAGCCCGAAAGCGATCGTGCTCGAGTCGGGCGACCAGGTGAACTGGTCGATTGCACCGCGTGGCACGTCGACCGGAACGGGCGCGCCCGTTCCGGTCACAGGAACGATGACCGCCCTCGAGGCGCCATCCTCGTTGATTGAGAGTGCTATGCGCGATCCATCGGGCGAGACCTTGAAATGCTCAATGTCCCAATCGGTCTCGAAGACGACCCGGTACTCGCGAGAGGCAATATCGAGATGTACCAGCGCCACGAACTCGCGACCCAGGTTGGTCAACAGCCAGACGCCAGTTCCCCGGGAATCAAATGACGTCCCAAATACCCACTGTTCACCCTCATGGGCCGTCAGATTCGTGACATCGCCTGACCTCGTCACCAGCAGGACGTCACCGTCCATGTTGCCATTGAGCTTGATGACCAGAGCCTGTGTTCCATCCGGATGAATATCGGCGGGCGAAACCTGACCACCGTCCTTGAGCCAGATTTCCGTCTCACCACCTTCCAGCGACACACCGACAACATCGAAGGTACTCTCGTCCCGGGCATTTGACCGGTAGAGCACATAGTCTCCGTCCTTCGACATTGCTCCCGGCTCGTGGATCGAGTTATCGGCGTGTGTCAACCGGAGTGGCTCGCCCCCCGGTTGCATTGTCCAGAGTTGCTGTCGCTCATTGCCGCCCAGGTCCATACCGAAGAGAACCCGGCCGGACCTTGATGATCCTTTGAGCGTCAGCACTCGCTCTTCGTATGACGTTAGTACCCCGATCTCGCCACTCGACACTGTCAGCACGCTTACCTGGGTTGTTCCATTCCGGTCATCCAGGAAGGCGATCGCATCAGTAGCGATAAACGTCGGAGCGCTGAACGACGGTCGGGAAAAATACTGCTCAGCACGAGCCATGAATGCCCCGACCCTGTCTAAGGCTGACATATGATGGTCCCCTTCCCGGCAAGTAATGCCGTATCCTATGTCGTAGGGCAATCAACCACAACGCCCCGTTTTTGGCAATATCGATTCGTGTCGTTGCTCATCGTGGAGTTCACTTGACTATGCTGTCCAGGAAGAAATTCGCACCTTTGGCACTGGCCCTCACGCTGCTCACAGGCAGCGGCAGTGTATTCGCAGCGCAGCAGTTGGAGTATGAAGAAATCAGTACCGAGATGGCAGAGATCCGCGGTCTCGAATTGCTGGAGCCCCTTGACATTGCGACTCAGAGCCGCGCGGAGCTGCGCGAGTGGCTGATTGATACTATTGATACTGATTACCCCGAAGATGACCAGGAACGGGATCAAACGGTGATGGTCCTGTTCGGGCTTATCGAGCAGGGCACTGACCTCGGTGACTTGAACATCGACCTTCTCGGCGAACAGGTGGCCGGATATTACGACTCCGAAACGAACGAGATGGTGGTCGTCACCACGGGAAACGAGGATGATTCCGCCTCGGCCAGCGACGAGATTACCTTTGCACACGAAACCGTCCACGCGCTCCAGGATCAACATTTCGATCTTGTCGCTCTTCAGGATGAGTCGATCGTTGAATCAGATGATGAATCTCTCGCCATAAGCGCGCTCATCGAAGGCGATGCGACGATCGGTCAGGTGCAGTACATGGCCGAGCACCCGGGGCTTCTTCTCCAACTTCGGCGGGAGCTGGAAGGACTGGACAGCACGATTCTCGAAAGCGCACCGCCGTTTATCGTCGGCACGTTGCTCTTTCCGTACGATGAGGGTGCCACGTTCGTAACCGCACTGTACGATGAGGGCGGCTGGGGTTTGGTTAACGCGGCTTATGAGAATCCGCCGCAGTCAACAGAGCAGATCCTGCACCCGGAAAAGTACCTGGAGGGTGAGGCTTTACTGCACCTGGCAGCGGCTGCGGGCCTTCGCCGCCACCGAGCGCCGCCGCACCG
>JAUJLY010000255.1 GCA_030447145.1 Thermomicrobiales bacterium | reverse complement strand
GCTCTTTTGGTAAACATCACCATCGCCGATCTGACAGTAGACCGCGGCACTGGTGTAGTTCGCCGGAAGCGACGGTGTCATCACGTAGTCGCCAGGTCGCAGCTCGTAGAAGCGAACAGCTCCTCCACCGGAGACCCCGGTGTTGGCGGTGAGTGGCGTGCCGCCCGGAATCCCGAGCGAGAAGGGGACGCCGTTGATCGGCGCGTTGCATGCCTCGTCAAGCTGAGCGAACGTGGCACCAGCGGCGACGGTGCCTTCGTTACACCCGAAGAGCGTCACCAGGATCTCGGCGCGCTGCGCCTGTGCCGGTGTCGGGGTGGGTGTTACCTCACCACGGGCGTCTACTGGGATAAAGTACCAATCGCAGAGCACACTCTGCTGCTCAGCCAGGGAGAAGCGGGCCCTGCCGCCCTCCATCGTCGCGCCGATGGGTTGGTTGGTGGCGGGATCGCTGCAGTAGAGAGCCACGGATCCGAAATCCTGGGGAGGACCACCCGCCAACGTGTATTCACCGGCCGGAAGCTCGGTGAAGGTCGCCACACCTGGGCCAGGATCGGCCGGCATGGTGGTGGTCGCGGTTACCTCACCGTTCGGGCCGGAGAGCGTGTATTGCTGATCTGCTACGCCGTTCGCATGGCAATCGGCATAGAACTGGTCGCCCGCGTACTCCACCGGGCAGGCGGCGAGATGGACAGTGACGGTTGCGCCGGTCTCCTCGCCCCGCAGATCCTCCGGAACGATGTACCAGGAGCACTCGATTTGGCTTGTGCCGACGTCCTCGAGCGTGACCACGCCGCGGTCATTCAACGCCTCCCGCGTCTCGACGCCATCGCCGCCCATACAGAAGACGTACTCGCTGGCGGCTTCCAATGGGATGCCGCTGAAGAGCGTGTAGGTATCGGGTTCAAGATTCGGGAACGCCGCCACACCGTCCGCTGTACTCGTGACCTCGGTTCTTGTGCCATCCGTGCCGGTCAGCGTCATCAGCACATCGGCGGCTGGCGCGGTGCAGTTCGCGGCAAACGCCGCGGCGTCTTCGCCGTTCGCGGCGACATCGTAGTTCCGTGGGCAGGAAACCAAGTTCGCCGTGATGCTGGCCGCCTGGTCAGCCGGCAGTGGCGGAGCTTCCTGCGGGACGTAAACCACGAACCAGTCGCAGGCGATCTCCTCACCCAACAGATTCGTGAACGTTGTCGTGCCGTTGGCGTCGAACGTCTTCTCGTATCGTGGCTGCCCCTCGTAGGTGCAGAAGAGATATCCCCCGGCATTGTCCCGGTCAACATTGCTGAAGACCGGGTAGTTGCCATTCGGCAGATCGGCAAAGGTGACGCTCCCCTCTGCATCGAGCGGCCGCGTGGAGGCTTCGCCACCTGGCATGCCAATACTGAGGGAGATTGGCACCGGTGGTGCCGTGGGCGGAGCCGGAACCGTCGTGCAGTTGGTCGAAAGCGCATCGAACGAGCGGTCATCACCTGTCAGATCGGTGCGATCGCAATACCGGACGGTGAAATCGAGGCTGGCGAGATCCTGCGCAGGCTGGACGGCCGCGTTCGCACCGGTTCCATCCTGGGGAATGATGAAGAGATCGCACACGATGTCCTCGCCCTGCGGCACCGTGACCCTGAATTCCTGGGCGTCGGCAGGTGTGGCAGGAACGATTTCTTCCCGATCGAAAAACTCGCATCCGACAACAAAGCGGTTGCCATCCCCGGGGAGATCAACATCGATGAGATACTCACCGGCCGGGATGGTGCCGGTATTGGTGATACCCGGTCCGGCACCGTTGATGCGCTCCGTCGTCTTGTCGACCAGGTTGACTCCCAACGCCGGATCAGCGGAGCTGATATACATCTGGACGCCGGCAACGCCGTTTTCGTGACAGAGGTCGCGTAGCTCCTGCGCCGTTCCGATCGCCCCGGTTTCACAGGCGCTGACATGCACCTCTATAAAGCTACCCGTCTGGGCAAGCGTTTTCTGCGCATCCAGCTGGCTGAACTGGCCCGTTGCCGGGGCCGGCAGGGCACTCGCGGCTGCGGGCATCAATGACAGCAGGAACATCAGCACTGTGAAGCATGCCAACAAGCGGGACCGCCCGCGGGGTGCACGTTGTGGCTGTGTCGTAAACATCGTCATGCTCTCCTCGTCCATGGCATCTGATGAAACGTAACCAGGATGCTCGTCCCCTCAATAACGCACGGGCTCCGGTCGAGGTTTCGATTCCCTTCGGACAGGTGATGGAACAGGTACGTACACCTTCATCATACGTCCTGCAGGCGAGAACGGCTCTCCCGCGTGCCAGAACCTGCATTTCCCCTTGTATTGCGGATGCCCTCAAGGTACTCCTCATGGTTGCCTGGGATCGGCATGTCGCCATGATCGCGCCTGAGTTCATCCGTAATGGCGCAACAGGGTTGGAGGTGCAGGAGCCGAATCGTGACATCATCGAGGGGTCAAACGCCGTTGGACTCGTGCTGAATCTCCGGTCCATATGTCGTGCTGATCCTGCATACTGGAAGGTGTTAATCAGGGCATCAGGAATGCATTTGGGAAGAGGAGCCCGGCCGACAGGCAGGGTGCTCTGGTGACCGCCCCCGGCTTTGGGGCACTGGGCGATCCAGGCAACCAGGGACGGGGAGTGACAGGAGCAACAGTCCATGGCGACGAACAGTGAGCAGGGCGGCGAGGAAACGGTCATTCGCTGGACCGATAGCGACGGACATGAGCACGTTGGCCGGGCCCATCGTGACCCGGACAAGCCACTCGACCTCGAAACCCTGGAAGCAGCCGGAGTTGACATTGAAGAGGTCAGGAACGCAACGGCGAACCTGATCGATCATCCTGGGCAGGACGCAGACGACCCGCAGGGACCAAATGGAGGACGATCAGGGATGACGGCGAACGAGGAGACCTCCGGCAAGAAAGAGCTGACGATCTCCGTGAGGGGTAAGGACGGCCAACGTCGCGACTTCACCTTCGAGCTGCCACGTCAGCAAGGGAAACCGCTTGGCGAGTTGACGCTGAACGAGGTCTTTCCCCCCGAGCTGCTGACATTGCTGGAAGACCACTCGGCAACGAGGCCCGTTTCCGAAGATGAGACGGGACAGGAGCAGGATCCGTCCGCCGCCATTTTTGAAGCCGAGGCGAGAATGGCAGGAAGCCAGATCACAGATACCGGGAATGTTTCGCCTCCATCGCCGCATGTACCTGAAACCGAGCCGGGTGCAGTCGACGACTAATCGCCGAACCTCTGCCCATGCTGCGGGCAGCCGATTCAAGAAAGCCAGGAAGAGGGCAGACGGCAGTGAGAGGGTATCCGATGCAGGGAGATATCCAGCTCGATCTCGCCAGCTTTCCCTCCGAACAAGGATTTCGCTGATGTTTGCCGGGGTGTAACAATGGCAACCGATCAAGAGACTGCGGACGATCTGGTTGAGCAATTGAAAGGCAGCTGTCCCGTCACGACGAAGAAGATGTTCGGTGAGTACGCCGTATATCACGAAGGGGTGGTGGTTGCGCTCCTCTGCGACAACCAGTTGTTCGTCAAGAAGACCGCTCCCGGCTTGTCCTTTGTGGAGGAACCCACGGGCATCCCGGCGTATCCCAACGCCAGGAACTATCTCCGGGTGCCTCGCGATCAATGGACAGACGTTGCCTGGCCCAGCAGCTTTATCGAATCGACAGCTGAGGCGCTGAGGGGAGGCCAGGATCCCCAACGTTGAAGCGCGTTCGGGTGGATCATCATGAAGGCGCTTGTGCCGCTGCAGGCAAACGCGAATCAGTCGTTTCATAACTGTTTGCGGAGGAAGTGAAGCCCTTCGAAATCAGCCATAGTCCGGGAACCAGTTCGAACACCCAAGCTGGAATAGTCAACCGCCTACCCCGATCTACGGTAGATCCACCTCAACCTCGGAGACCCAACCGGCGGCTGCCAAGGCGTCACGGGTCACCGTTTCGTTGTACACATCGGCCACCGCGAAGGTGAAGGTCGGCGCGTTGACGATCGGCAACTCGGCCCGTACTACGCAGCCGATATCATCATCAACCTGTTCAAACGTGCCCTGCATGACATCCACGATCCCGACGATGCGACCGGTATTGCCGGTGACAATCAACTGCGCCCCACCGGTCTCCCACGGGCCGACCGTACCAAAGGGCAGGCACATCTGGCCCTCTGCTGGTCCAGCGTTGGCGTAACTGCCAGCCTCCAGGTAGTCAACCACAGAGATCCGAAGGGTGCTGGCAGGGGTGTCCTGGGACTCTACCGGTTCCGACGCGTCCATGGCACACAGGACGATGACCGCGATGAGCGCAACACCCACGATCCTGATCGCAGCCGGAAGCGACCACGTCAGCGCACGGATCTTTCTCATGGTCCGATGTTCCTCCGCCGACGTGTCTGCCGATGAGATCCCGACGATCACTTCCCACGATTGGAGTGAGACGACTTGTCTCCAGCCAAGGCCGGAGATGAGCAACGGAGAGTCGCAAGGACACCCCGCGACAACAGGCCCACATCCCGCGCGGGTATGATCTTCCCAATGTCCTAGGCAGCGCAGGGTCTGTGCCGCTACCCATCATGCCTCTCACCGTCTGATCTATCCATTGATGCAATCATACCGGACGAGGCGACTCATTCCGACAGGCGAAAGGGCGGATACGTGTCCGTGACAAGTGTCACCGCGTAGCCAATGACGCGATTGTTCCAGCGAAAGACACCTTCCACAAAATCAAACAGTCCTCGTGGGTAGTGGCCAGTGACCAGAATCGCGACCCACGCCACCACGACGGCAATGACGGCCGCCACATTGAGCACCACCAGGACGATGACATGGGGGATGGCCAGGAACCACTTCACCAATGGCAGCCAGCGATTCAGGTCCCGCCTTACGTCCGGGTAGGCATAGTCCAGATGCACGGACTGCTGGTCGTCGGTCGATGGGTAGCGGTCATCCATCAGCACCAGATAGGTACTGACCCGGTTCGAGAAGCGCTGCAGCTCCAGGTTCCAGTCGAACCACCATCGGGGGTACTTCTGTCGGACCACGATCATTAGCAGCGGAGCAAAGAAGAGCAACCCGGCCACCCCAGCCACACTGGCCATGTTGTCGGAGGACCAGTCCCCGGCCCCACCCGAGATGGCACCA
>JAUJLY010000254.1 GCA_030447145.1 Thermomicrobiales bacterium | reverse complement strand
GAGCAGTTCACCGCGTCGGGGCAATATCAGTCCCAATTGCAACTCCGGCGCAAGGATGGTTCGACTGTACCGGTAGAGGCACGGGCCACGCTGGTCGATCTGCCTGACGGCACAGTTTTCCTGTCGGCAATCCGCGACATCAGCGAGCGGAGCCGGCTTGAGCACTTGCAGCGCGATTTCCTCGCGATGGTGACGCACGATCTCCGCAGTCCCCTGACGGCGATCAAGGGGCAGTCACAATTGCTGAAGCGGCGTTCACGCGACAACGTGCAAGTGCAGAATGCGCTGGAGAGCGTCCTCGACCAAGTCGGACGTATGCAGACGCTCATCGATGATCTCGCCGATGTGGTGCGACTCGAATCCGGCGAAATTCACTTGCGGATGAAACCGTTTGACCTGGTGGACCTCGTGCATGAGGAGATCGGTGTTCTGCAGAAGCTGACGGACCGGCATACCTTTCAGGTGGAGGCCCCTGGTGGCTCGGTTGCCGGATGTTGGGACCGGCAGCGACTGGGTCAGGTTCTCCAGAATCTCCTTACAAACGCGGTCAAGTACAGCCCGGATGGTGGGGCGATCGTGGTGCGGCTAGAGGCAGACGGAGACACGGTCCGGCTTGCCGTGATCGACCGTGGCGTGGGCATTCCGCCGGAACACCTGCCCCAGCTCTTCCAGCGGTTCTACCGCGCTGAGGCAACGGGCGCGGGCGGGCTGGGGCTCGGGCTCTACATCACTAAGATGCTCGTCGAAGCACATGGTGGCACTGTCACCGCCTCATCCTCATTGGGGCAAGGCAGCACGTTCGTCGTGTTGCTGCCCCGGACGCCGGATGGTGCCGCGGTGAAGTAGCCGCGGGGACCACACCCCACTCCTCACAGTCGTAGTCAGCCCATAAGGATTACTACGGAAATGGTCATTGGGGTTCCGATCTCGCGATGATCCGGGTCCGGCGTCTACACGCAGAGCAATTACGCAAGTCCTCGTGAATCTGAGGTGCCCTCTGCTACACGCCGGAGTCTACGGTCACATCGATACGTGCACATAGTCCTCCTGCCCAGGACCGCTGGCAGGAGGACTATGTGCCGACTTTGGGCAAAGCTGTTCAGGAGGAAATCCTCGTCGACGGCGACTGCGAGTAAGGTGGCGGGTAAAGCAACAATGACGGGGTTCAGATATCTGCGGCCCGCGGCAATGCCGAGCTACTCGCCTATCCCTCCGGTGTCGCTGCAATATCCATATCGGCCGGCATCAGGAGGGGTTCGCCACTGGACAGCACCAGCGTTCCGAGTACCACGGCTTCTTCCTCACCCGCTCCGCGGGCAGTATGGACAACATCGTCCTCGTAGTAGATAGCGTCACCTGGTTCGAGAATGACTTCCGTCCCTGGTTCTGTGAGCTCCTCCGCCGGGCCTGTCGCTCCCGCCGCGGCCCCACGTATGACATATGCTGTTCCTTCTTCCAGGGTCCGTCCGAAGGAGCCAGAAGCCACGCCCAGAATGGTCGTGCCAGGGTGGCCGTGCGCGAAGATTTCAGCATCAGGTTGGAAAACAAAGCGGGCCACGTAAATGGTCTGGTCCGGTGCCCGGTCAGAGGGGGCGCCCGCGAGCACCTCGGGGGTCACGCCGGGAGCCAACTCAATAACGGTAATTCCCGAGGCAACCGCGGCTGGTGAGGCATCCTGAGCGGCCACGCTGGTGCTGAGGCTCCCAGCAATGGCGAAGAAACAGACGAAGACGAGGGCTGAAACAAGATGAGTCAAGCGGCGCATGTGGGCTTCCTTCCTGGTCGGATGCTGTCACAGAGGCGGTGTCTGCCGCCCGGTTCATCAGCGATAGAAATAGGGGTCAAGAACCGAGACCTCGGTGATCCGGGTGATTGGTAGGCTGGCAGACCTTCCCGCTCGTTGGATCGCTTCAGGGCTTGGGCCGTCGTACACGCAGAACGTCTTGCGTTTGTCTTCCGTGACGTAGGAATGAACCCAGGTCACGCCGCTGTCTGCATTCTGGTCGACCACGGCGTGGCACGTCTCCGCGCCATCAGCAGAGATGGGAATCACCAGACCATCTGGAAACTCCCGTTCAACAATGTATCGCGGCATGTCGGTACCTCCTCTTGAATCGCATCACGCCGGCACATCCGGCTTCCTTGATGATGCCGGACTGAGGCGAATGTTGAATCGGGGAAACACCCTTAGTTTGGAGCTGAGAACCCCGTATCTTGGGGAATGAGAGATAGGTCGCGGGCTGTGCGGATAGCCTCGCGCCGTGAGGCGACACCCAACTTCTGATAGATAGAGGACGCGTGATGCTCTACCGTCTTGATAGAAAGGTAGAGATGCGCGGCAATATCTACGTTTGTTTGCCCTTCTGCCATGTAGGTCAGGACGTCAACCTCGCGTGAAGTCAGGCCAGCTGGATTGGCACGGGTAGCCGAGCGAGGACCGCGGGGGATTTCAAGCACGCCCAACTCGCGCAACCGACGTGTGGTCATCGCAGCGGCTGGCCGCGCGTTGAGCTGAAGAAAGTCAGACAATGCCTGGCGTACCACTGCCGGGTTTGCACTGGACGCACGGGCTTGGGCAGCTTCATATGGGCAGCCTAAACGGGTCCACGCCTCAGCTGCTCCCTGCCAATCCCCATGCACCTGCCGCGCAAACGGATCGGCGGCGTTTTCCGGTACCGTATCCAAGTCCCCGGCAAGCCATCGCCACATTCCAAACTCGCCCACAAGCCAGGAGTGCCGGTATTCCTGGGCAAGCTCGAAACCGATGCGGCCTTCCGCTATGACGCCCTGCAGATCACCTGCCAGCCATGCGGCTTCGGCCCGGGCAGCTCGCACCGGGCCTATGCGTTGGAGATCACCTGTTGGCAGCGCCAGTGCCAGCGCCTCTTCAAGGATTTGATGCATCTCTCGATCACCGCGTCGCGCGCGTGTTCGACTGAGAGCGGTGAGGGCCATGATCCGGTTGACGGTCGATACATTGGATTGCTTGAGTACCGAGGTAGCCAACTCAAGGGAGTCGTCCCAGCGCCCCTGGTAGCAATAGACCAATGAGAGCCATGCCGTCATATACGTTCGCAGGTAGTCGAGATCGCGCTCGAGACAATAGCTGATTCCTTCGCGAAGATAGGACGTGGCCCGACCAAACTGGTAGATCTCCCCGTAACTGGACCCAAGATTGGTATATGCCCTGGCGGCGTGGTCCTCGAGTTCCTCAGCTACCGCTAGATGCAGGCTGCGTTCGAGAAGAGGACGACCCCCTTCGCTACCGGAGAGAAGCGTCGCGGTTCCGACGTTGTTGAGGGCATGAATCAGCGTCTCTACGTCACCGATCTGTTCTGCGAGGGCTATCGCCTTTCCGCCCCAAATGATCGCCCGGTCCATATCGCGTGCAAGCATTTGCAGCTGGGCCTGATTGCTGTATGCCATCGCCAGGTCACACGAGGGAGGTAATTGCTCAAGAACCGCTATGGCATCTGCAGCTGCCTGTTTTGCCTGGACGTTCTGTCCCGCTATCCAGTAAAGACGGGAGAGCCATCTCAGACTTGCTCCTTCCTGGGCCCGCTCTCCTTCACGTTGCCAGATCTCCAGCGCCTTCTGAAGCGCGTCAATCCCCGGGGCAAGCTGATCAGTGAGATAACACTCGTACGCGAAGGCTCCTAACAACTCTGCGTGACGTTTCGGGGGGAGCGAATCTGCGCACCGCAATGCGCGTGCATACTGAGCAACGGATTGTCGGTGTGCTCGTTGAGCAGACGCTTCGTCCGCGGCAGCGGGAGCATACGTAATGACGGCCTCATGATCGCCGGCTGCTTCCACATGATGTGCAAGTTGTGCCCATTCCCGCGACGTGGTGGGGTCTGAGCGGAGCGCATTCAGTACCCGACCATGTGTCGCGGCGCGCTGACTGGGTGGAACCGCATCGGCGATGGCCTCCCTGCCGAGCTCGTGACGGAAGGCTAGCGCTTGCTCGTGCATGCGGAGGATGCCCGACTCGACACATTCGTCAATAAATTCAGTCTGGATATCGATGATCTGTTCAAGCAAGCTCAACGGTATTGTGGTGCCTGCGACTGCCGTCGCATCGAGCACTGATCGGGCGGCATCAGAAAGGCGGGAGGCGCGGGCCAGCACAGCATCTCGCACGGAGCGGGGTACGCCGGGTTCGCGAATGGCGAGCACCTCGGTGACATAGAACGGGTTTCCACCAGTTAGGCGATAGAGCTTTACCGGGTCAACGAGACTGCCTTTGGCAATTCGAGCAACCCCCTGCTCGGTGAGCACCGGTAACGCCATTCTCCGGACCGCGCCTCCGGTTGCAATATCCCCCATGAGGACGCGCAACGGATGCCTGGAGCCCACCTCGTCATCCCGATAGGTGACGATGATCATACATCGAAGCGGCTGGATTCGCCGTGCAAGGAAACGAAGTGCATCCAGTGTCGCTTCGTCTGCCCAGTGGGCGTCCTCGATGACGAGGATCGTGGGCTGGGACGAATTCGACAGCGCATTCAGCACACCGCGAAACAGTTGATGAGGAGGGACGCCCTCCGTGAACAGACGCTCGGCATTCGGTCCAAGCTCTGACGCAACATCGAGGAATGGGCCGAGGGGACGGGGCGTCGAGAGGGGATCGCATGCGCCGATGAGGATGCGAGCCACGCGACGAGAGAGGTGGCAAAACCACTCGACAAGAACGGTTTTGCCGACACCTGCCTCACCTCCCAGCAGCAGCAAGCGCCCTTCACCACCAATCGCACGCTGGAGGCACACCTGCATCTCTTCGAGGTAGGGAGTTCGTTCGAGGAGCTCCATGAGACGCGTCTCCACAAGTTCGAGTTACAGTGCTGTGCTGTCATGGTAGGTCAATTGTCGGCTTTTTGAAAGAACTCTTTCATAGGCGACGCCGCCGTTTCCCGCGCCAGGAGATCTGGCCCGGCGAGGTTTTCGCCCGGAGTAAAGGAGGTTCGCAATGACATCGCGCAGCCTTTGCAGCATCCTTGAGACCGAAGTAATGGATACTGTGTGGAATCCAGGTCCAGATCAGGGCGATCCCGTACAGACACGGTCTTCCCGCAGGGGGCTAAGGCAAGGAGTCAACCCGAGGCTCTGAGCACGGGGAGCACAGCCACCTACGCCACCGTGACGC
>JAUJLY010000018.1 GCA_030447145.1 Thermomicrobiales bacterium | reverse complement strand
CCCGGTTACTTCGCGCGCCTCGGCAAGGTACTGCAATCCCAGCTCACCCAGTCCCTGGAACGAGTATGGGGACGTCCTCGGCTTGAAGGCGCCACCCCGAAGCATCGTGGCGCCAGCGGCCTTGACCTGCCGGGCCACCTCGATCTGGGCTTCACGCCCTTCTACCGAGCATGGACCAGCCATGATGACCGGATCACCGCCGCCGATTGTAATATCGCCGACACGGATCTGGCTGGTTCCACGAGCTTCGAGGCTGGCCAGCATGTAGGGCTTGTGGGCTACCTGCACCCGCTCCACGCCAGGGAGGGCAAGCGCATCCGCAGGAAGCGCCCCGCCAATGGCAATCACCTCACTGCCAAGACCGTTGGCCATCGTCTGCGTCATCAGCCCACGGCCGGCGGCGGCTCGTAAAATCTCGTGTTTGGTGTATTCGGATCCGGCGGATACGGTGATCAACATGGCTCGTTCCTCTCTGATCTCGTGCGTTCCAGTGGCTAACATGTCGAACTCGGTCATCATCGGGCAACAAAAAACCGAGACGTTTGTCTCGGTTCCCCCTCAGTGCTGCATCTGGTTTGTCGGTGGCGTCTCGTGTGTCCCTAGTCGGTACACTCAAGTCACCCCGCCAGCACAGCCGGGGGTTCCGTAAACCAGTAATACCAAACCGAGGACGTCAACACACATGAGCCGCTTGCTGCGGCCATGGGCATCTCTGTCTCTTCGACTGGTGGGTTCAGGTGGTTGCTCGTCATGATGGAAGCAGGGTAACCAACCGGGTTTCCTGCTGTCAACCCTTCTTGCAAGAATCGCGATGCCGCTCATACATCCTGGATCGCCGCAACATCCATAAAGGCGACCAGCCCATGGCATACGAATCGCATGGCCCGGCGACATTGCCGGAAAGGTCTGTCGAGCACCTCACACAAGGAAGACATATGAGACTACCGGGAACCAGAAAACGTTCGTTGCGGGACCAGGCGACCTCAGGCGCCATCGCTGGTGCGGCGGCCTCGCTCGCCTATGCCATTGAGCAAGAGATCGACCTCCGGGTCTTCCACCACTATGCAGACGATCTCACCATGCTGGGAGGGCTCTTCACGAATGATCGGCGGGTGAGACGTTCGATCGGCCTGATCCTGCATCTCGTCAACGGCACTGTCGCCGGCACGGTCTACGCGACGCTGCTGCACCACCGCCTCCCCGGAACGCCCCCGGTGCGCGGCGTCATCTTCGGTCTGGCAGAGAACACGTTTCTCTACCCCTTGGCGCTGCTCGAGGACAAGCACCCGGCCATCCGGAAAGGCACCCTGGCCCCGTACTGGAACCTGTCTGCGTTCACCCAGGAGACACTTCGTCACATCGTCTTCGGCATTGTGCTGGGATCAGCCACGGAGCACCTGCTCAACCGGGAGGGTTGATTTTGTCACTCCCTTGGCCCATGACTTGCTAGACAATACGCATTGGCCGAAGACGGAAAGAGCGCTGGAAAAACCGGTGTGCCGTCTCGCAGAGTCGATGTATGAGAACAGGAGAGATGCCCCATGGCTTTTACCCTTCCCCCGCTCCCCTACGCCTACGATGCCCTTGAGCCGACGATCGATGCCCAGACGATGGAGATCCATCACGACAGGCACCACGCGACCTATGTGGCCAACCTCAATGCGGCGCTCGAAGGCACTGAGTTCGCCGATATAGACATCACGGAGCTGATGAAGAACCTCAATTCCGTGCCGGAAGAGAAGCGGACCGCTGTCCGGAACAATGGCGGCGGACATGCCAATCACAGCTTCTTTTGGGTGCTGCTCACGCCCGGTGGTTCGCAGCAGCCGACTGGCGACCTCGCCACGACGATCGACCAGACCTTCGGTTCCTTCGACGCCTTCAAGGAAGAGTTCCAGAAGAAGACCGCAGCGCAATTCGGTTCCGGTTGGGGCTGGCTCGTCGCCGACGGCGGTAGCGTCTCGATCGTCACCACGCCGAATCAGGACACGCCGCTCAGCCAGGGACAAATCCCGTTGGTGGGCGTGGATATCTGGGAGCATGCCTACTACCTGAAGTACCAGAACAAGCGCCCGGACTACCTGAAGGCGATCTGGAACGTGATCAACTGGGACGAGGCAGAAAAGAACTTCCAGAGCGCCCGCTAGCGCTCCCCCAACAACGCCAGCACCACATGGATAAAGCCGCGGCCGCTTCGATGGCCGCGGCTTTGTGGTAGCTGGAACAGCACGCTTATCGAGGCTCTCCCGATCGGTTCAGAGATCGAAAACACGCAGGGGTGCACATGGCACAGGCGGCAAGGAGTGCCTCTCACTCCTCGCAGGACGGTGTGATGGGGGTATCATCAGGGGCGAGATGACCTATGCACTTACCAAGACGAAGGACCCTGCCATGTCGCACGCATATTTAACCCGCCTCTTCTCCCGCTGGAGGATAATCGCGGTGCTGACCGCCCTCCTGGTCGCTGTCGCATCGCTCGCGACGGTTGTCGGACAGGGCTTCGGCCCCGCAGGCCCGTCCCCCGCAGCCGGACATACCTCCGTAGTGGCGAACGGCGTCGTCTCCCTCGAAGAAGGAAGCAGTCGCTGGCACATCACCCGCCATATCGCGGAAGCGGGTGGCAACCCGATCCAGATCACCTCACCGGGATTCGTGCTCGCGGAGAACACGCCGCTCCTGGTGACAAACCAGGCGTCGGGTGAGCGCTACCGGCTTGCCGCCGACGAGGCCCTGATGCTCCATCGGGGCACAGAGGTAACGGTGGAGACATTCGGCGCACCGGACAGCTTCGTCTTTGTCCATCTGGTCCCCGACGAGGCAGAACCGCTGGCAAACGCTACCGAGCGCATCCTCACCAGCGCATCCTTCCCGGTTCAAGGTGGAGACTATGACGCGGACCTGCTCCGGGACGTACTTGATGAAGGTGGGACGGCTTCCATTCCCACGGGAGCCCTACCGACAAGCCTCTACGTCCTTCGCGGCGAGGTGAGCATCACAAGCGGGAATGACGAGCGCACGCTCGGCGCTGGCGAATCCGCCATCTTCTCGGGCGATCTTGAGGTCAGCGCAATCGCCGACGGCAGCGTCTTTTACGCCGGGTTCGTCGGCGCATCCGTCCCTGCAATGGACACGCGAGCCACGGCCGTGGCAGCGACACCGGTGCCCGCCACGCCAGAGATTACTGCCCTGCCAGCTACTCCGCCTCCTGCTCCTCCGACTCCAGAACCTGTCCCGCCCACGCCGGAGCCAACCGTTGACGCGGCTGCGGATTCTGACGGTGATGGGCTGACCGACGCGGGGGAACTGACGATTGGTACCGATCCCGCCAACCCGGACACGGATGAAGATGGCATCACCGATGGGGACGAGATCAAAGTCTGGGGCTCTGACCCGCTCAACCTCGATACGGACGGGGATTTGCTCTACGACGGTGGAGAGTTGCTCTTCGTGACGGCAATACTCGACCCGGACACCGACGATGATTTTCTCAGCGACGGCTCGGAGGTCTACATCTACGAAACCGACCCGACAAATCCCGATACGGACGGCGACGGTACTCGGGACGGAGCCGAGATTTACAACGGCACCAATCCTCTGGCCGCCCCGGCACAGCCCGCACCACCAGTTGCATCCGGCGACACTGATGGGGATGGGCTGACCAATGCGCAGGAGGTCCAATTCGGCACCAACCCGGCCGATGGAGACAGCGATGGTGATGGTGTGAACGACTCGAACGAGGTTGCCGCCAGCACGAATCCCCTGGACAGGGCCAGCTTTCCGTAGCGGGTACATCAGGAACGGCCCCGTGTATGGCCTTTGATAGCGATGCCACTGCGTCATTCCTGGTGCGACCCAGGATCGGCCCACGCGCCGGAGTAGAGTCACCCGATGATCACCCAATTGGCCCTGCCACAAATCCAGCATAATGTCGTCCTGGCTCCCTTCACTACCTACAAGATTGGGGGACCAGCGGACGCTTTCGTGACAGTCACCTCAAAGGATGAGCTGGTCACAGCGGTACGTAGTGCCCGGGAACACGACATCCCCTATTTCCTCCTCGGCACTGGCGCCAATATTCTCATCGGCGACCAGGGTTTCCGGGGTCTCGTCATCCACAATCGAGCCCAACACGTCTCCATAGCCGGCACCTCCCTCACCGCCGAAAGCGGTGCCACCATCGCTGAGCTGATTGCCGTGAGCGCCGAAAAGGGTCTCTCCGGTTTCGAGCATTTCGCGGGCATTCCTAGCAGTGTGGGTGGCGCAATCTGGCAGAATTTGCATTTCCTTGCGCCGGACCGGATCGAGACGCTCTTTATTGAGGGCATCGTGGAGTCGGCCGAGATCCTCGACATTCGCGGGGACCGGCGCATTGTGGTCCGGGAGTTTTTCGAGTTCGGCTACGACGACAGCCGCCTTCATCACGAAGAGATCATCGTCCTCGACGTCACCTTTGCGCTCTCCGAAAAGCCCACAGAAGAGATCATGGCGCAGGCTCGCGCGAACCTTGAGTGGCGCGCCCGGAGACAACCTCCGGTCAAGGAGTTCCCCTCCTGCGGCTCCGTTTTCAAGAAGATCGAGGGAGTCGGGGCGGGCCGCCTGATCGACCAGGTGGGCCTCAAAGGCTATCAGTTAGGTGGTATCCAGATTTCCCCGAAACACGCCAACTTCCTCGTGAACCTCGGTGGAGGCACCGCGCGGGATGTGATGGAATTGGTACGTGACGCCCAACAGGAGGTACGGCGCCAGACCGGCTATGAGCTGGAGATGGAAATTGGCCTCGTTGGTGAGTTTTAGGTCCGCTCAGGGGCAACTCAACAAAGCCACGAAGGGGAAGGAGCATCTGCTCTTCCCCCTTCCGCCAAACTGGTTTGGTTGGCCATTAGACACCGTGTGCGCCGACGCGCGTGTCATTAGCCCGCGCGCTAAAGCGCACCAAGGAGCCGCTTGAGACGATAACTACTTGGTATCACCCGAGTGGTCAACGATAACCCGGGCGTTACGATTGTGGCCGATGTAGTCAAACGTCCACTGGATCGCCACCATTGCGCGGTTTCGGAAACTCACGAGCCGGAGGATGTGAATCACCGCCCACATCAGCCACGCGATAAAGCCGGTGAACTGCATGTTGTGGAAATCCACAACAGCCCGGTTTCTGCCAATCGTGGCCATGCTGCCGGGGTCCTTGTAGTTGAACGGCGTGTAGGCCTCATTCCGCATCGACCGCTGGATATTGGCGGCGGCGTGTTCCCCCGCCTGGATGGCCAGCGGCGCCACGGCACCCCATGGCTTGTCCTCGGCAGACTTGATGATCGCCGCGTCACCGATCACGAAGATTTCCGGGTGCCCGGGAACCGTGAGTTCGCGGGTGACCGATACGCGATTGGCGCGGTCCAGCTGCGTCACATCCTTGAGCGAAGGGGTTAGCGAGGCAGCCTGGATACCGGCGGCCCAAATGACCGTCTCGGTCTCGATGCGCTCTTCGCCACCGATCACCACTCCATGGTCGTCAACATTCGTAACCAGCGAGCCCGTGCGAACCTCGATCCCAAGGTTCTCCAGGTCCCTTTGGGCCCGCGCGGAGAGCTTCTCCTTGAACATCGGGAAGACGCGCGGTAGCCCTTCGAGCAAGATCACTCGCGCATCGCGTGGGTTGAAGTTACGAAACTCCTGCTTCAGGGTGTGATTCCGAATCTCGGCAATCGCTCCGGCCATCTCCACACCGGTCGGTCCGCCACCCACGATGACGAAGGTGAGCATCGCCTTGCGCTTCACCGGGTCGGGTTCTTTCTCTGCGCGCTCGAATGCAAGCAGGATCTGCTGGCGAATACGCTCTGCATCCTCCAGGCTCTTCAGGCCCGAGGCATGCTCGGCCCACTCGTCATGGCCGAAGTAGGAGTCTTTCGCGCCGACCGCGATCACCAGGAAGTCGTAGGTCAGGGTCTTGCCGCTGGCCAAGGTGACCGACTTTCCGTCGACGTCAATATCGGTTGCCTCGTCGAAGACAACCGACACGTTCTCTTGCTTCTTCAGGATGCTGCGGATCGGCTGGGCGATATGCTCGGCGGAGAGCTGGGCTGTAGCTACCTGATAGAGCAAGGGTACGAAAAGATGATGATTGCGACGGTCTACAAGAGTAATATCGACATCCGCGTTTGCAAGCGACTGGACCGTCGTCAGGCCACCGAATCCTGCGCCAGTCACGACGACATGTGGACGCCCTTTGACATTGAGTGTTGGTGTTACCGCATCGCCCACCGACACAAATTGCTCAACCACCACACCATTAATATTTGATCCATCGCGTGCCGGTGCATCCAGCACACGAGACTCCTGGGACTTGATGACCACGTTCTGCTCCGTCTCGTAGGTTGCCTGAAGCCACGTCGGGATTATCGACACAGCTTGTTACGCATCTGAAGAGGGATATGGGATCGATGGGCTACTACTGATCTGCGACTGGAGCAGGATACTCTGTGGCATCAGCGCTGGCATCGCTGCTGATGCCGCGACCCCCTCCCACGCTCCTGTCCCGACACGAACCATACTCCGCTTTCATCTCGTTTTCCATCAGGAAAATGCCGCAGTATCAAGGGAACGACCATGCGCCCATCCCAAAACTTTCCATACTGCAACGCAGTCGGGATGCCATGAAGCACAAAGCACCGGCCGTCACACAGTGACGGCCGGTGCTTCCCAATCAACGACTGATTATTGTGTCAAGCGGCGCGAACTTCGGCTATGAGCTTGCCGATGGATTGCTTGGCATCGCCGAAGAGCATGGAGGTCTTGGGGTTGTGGAAGAGCGCGTTCTCCACACCGGCGAACCCCGTGCTCATCCCGCGCTTGAGGACAATCACGCGCTCTGCCTCGTCAACCCGCAGGACCGGCATTCCGTAGATAGGGCTGTTCGGATCATCCCTCGCCGCCGGATTGGTGACGTCATTCGCACCGATCACCAGCACAACGTCGGTTCTTGCAAAGTCGCCATTGATTCGCTCCATCTCATACAAGTCGTCGTAGGGAACATTGGCTTCTGCCAGAAGCACATTCATGTGTCCCGGCATGCGGCCAGCGACAGGATGGATTGCATACCTGACATCCACGCCTCGCTCCTGAAGCAGCGACGCAAGCTCCTGTACTGAGTGCTGTGCCTGGGCCACCGCCAGGCCATACCCCGGCACGACGATCACACGGTCGGCATAGGCGAGTGAGACCGCCGCATCGTCAGGGGTCACCTCACGCACTGGCAGGCTCTCCCCGCCATCCGCACCGGTTCCCCCGGCGGACGGCGCAGCTCCGAAGGCCCCGAACAGGACGTTACTGATCGACCGGTTCATTGCCTTCGCCATGAGGAGCGACAGGAATACGCCGGACGCACCAACGAGTGTTCCGCCGATGATCATCAGCTGGTTATCCACAACAAAGCCGGACAGCACCGCCGCAACACCGGAAAAGGCATTGAGTATCGCGATGACGACCGGCATGTCGGCCCCGCCGATCGGCATGACAAGCAGGACTCCAGCCGCAAGGGCAAGCAGGAAAGTCAGAATCAGGACCGTCTGCGCCATCGCACCATCCTGGAGGATGACAGTGATTGCCCCCAAAAGCGCCATGCCGCCGAGCAAACCGGCGGTGATGAGCTGGCGATTCCCGGGCAGGGTTGTGCGGCTCGGCATCAGCCCCTGGAGCTTCGCGAAGGCCACGAGGCTTCCCGTGAGGGCGATCGACCCGATGATGCAGCCAAGCGCAATTGAGACAACGGTGCCGCGGCCGAGATCGCTCGTGCCAAGAAACTCACTTACGGCGATCAATGCCGAGGTGACTCCGCCCATGCCGTTGAAGATCGCAATCATCTGCGGCATTGCGGTCATCTGGACACGCTGGGCCATCACATAGCCGCCAGCGCCACCGACGGCGATGCCGAGAAGGATGACCCAGTCGTCGCCGCCGCCTATGTCGCGGTTAAAGAACGTCGCTACTATGGCCAACACCAGGCCACCAGCGGCAAGCTGGTTACCGACACGGGCAGTCTTTGGAGAGCCAAGCTGGTTCAGGGAAATAATTAGCAAAACCGCGGAGATGAAATACGCGAGGTCGATGGACGCATCGCGCCAGTTGTCGATCATGCTACCGCTCCACCTTTCCGACCGAACCAGCCGCTGGTGTCCGCTGCCTGAACATCTTCAACATCCGGTCCGTGACCGCATATCCTCCAACCACATTGGCGGCGCTAAAGGCAATGGCAAGGAATCCAAGGACTTTCAGCCACCAGCTATCGACCGACCCGACGACAAGCATCGCACCGATCAACACAATTCCGGAAATCATGTTGGTTGCTGACATCAGCGGTGTGTGCAAGGTGGATGGCACCCGCATGATTAACACTGCTCCAAGGAAAATCGCGAGGGTCAATATATAGATGCCTAGCATGAAATCACTGTCCACGTTCGGTGTCTCCCTTGATACAAAGCCCGTTCCAGTTTCCCCTGTGTGGACCCGGCATCACACTCAAGCCGGGCGACCCTCCCGCGTATCTCCTCTTTCGGCGGCGGCCTCACCTGGGACGAGTGTTTCCGCCTCAGGCTCGGATTCGTCAGCATCTTCGGCCGGCGTGCTGTCCGGTTCAACCGGCACCTGGGGTTGCGCCAGGTTCCTGAGCATAGGAGCTTCAGTCGTGCCGAGATTCATCAACTGCCGCGTTTGCTCCTGGATCACATCCCCACCCTGAGTGATGCACATGCCCTTGATGATGGCATCGTTGAGATCAAGGTTTACTTCTCCGTCCTTGATCAGGAGTCCGAGGAAGTTCTGGATCACCCGTGAGTACATCTGGCTCGCATGGACCGGCATGGTGCTGGGCATGTTGAGTGGAGCAAGGATCGTTACCCCTTCGCGCACCACCGTCTCTCCCGGCACGGACAATTCGCAGTTGCCACCTGCCTCACCCGCCAGGTCAACGATGACGCTGCC
This sequence comes from Thermomicrobiales bacterium, assembly GCA_030447145.1. GTDB lineage: Bacteria > Chloroflexota > Chloroflexia > Thermomicrobiales > UBA6265 > UBA6265. Next base: position 7,919 of record JAUJLY010000018.1, on the reverse strand, counting down.
CGTGCGCATGGATGTCACTGCCGACGCAGGCACCAGTCGCGGTGCTGGCTTGCCCGGAACGAGCGCTGTGGTGATGACGACATCGGATCTGGCGACGTGTGAATTGAGGCCCTCTTGCTGGAGCCGGAGCTCTTCTTCGGTCGCCGCCCTCGCATACCCTCCGGCAGCCTCGGCATCGCGGGAGCCAGTATCGATCTCGACAAATCGTGCGCCAAGGCTCTCGACCTGTTCCTTCACTACGGGGCGTGCGTCGTAGGCTTCGACCACCGCGCCCAACCTCCGCGCGGTTGCGATTGCCTGCAGGCCCGCGACTCCCGCACCAATCACCAGCACTTTCGCTGGCGCGATCGTGCCCGCTGCCGTCATCAGCAAAGGAAAGAACTTTGGCAGGTGGTCAGCCGCCAGGAGGACAGCCTTGTACCCGGCGATCGTGCTCATGGCCGACAGGGCGTCCATGGATTGGGCCCGGGTGATCCGGGGAACGGCATCCACCGCCAGGGCCGTCACCTCCTGGTCAGCAAGTGCGCGGACCAAGTCATGATTCACCAGCGGCGCAAGGAAGCTGACAAGTAACTGACCCGGACGTAGTGACGCCACCTCGTCACCCGCCGCACCCTCGCGGACCGGCGCCTGGACCTTGACGATGAGATCTGCGCGCTCGTAAACGCATGGGGCGTCTGGAACAACAGTTGCACCCGTTGCGACGTACTCATCTTCGCTGATAGAGGACCCTTCACCAGCGCCCGCCTGTACGACCACGTCGACATTGCTCGCGACAAGCTTGCCCACTGTGTCGGGGATCAAGCCGACGCGGGTCTCCCCGGGAACTGCCTCCCTCGGTACGCCAATAGTGAGGCGGTTGCCTTCCGACGATCCAGGCTCCCGCAATACACCTTCAGTCATACAATCCTGTTCCCTTCCCTTTGAGTCCAACTCACTCTACGGTGTCGTCGTCATGGTATTTGGCGTGGGACCGATGTCGGGGCCCGGGTTGAAGCTTTCATGTTCAAGCGTATCTCGGTATTTGTCCAGTCTCTTTCGGGGCCACGGCCATGTATGTCTTCCGTGCTCCTCGGGGGGTCGATGATGCAACTCAACGGGAGCCTCTCTACCATGGGAGAACAACCAAGATAATGCCATGTCAAAAACCCAGCGTTACCGGTACAATGACACCATGGCGACAATCAATCACTTGTACCGTTCGACGATTTCTTGACCATCTGGGGAGCGCCCACGAGATATATTCCTGCCAGTTTTCCTGCGGCCCCCAAGGCCGGGGAACCGCAAGGGAATATGCCAGGGACGCTATCGCCAGCTGGATGGATCAAGCACTATCGGAAGGAAGCATCGCCCGATGTCAAGCAAACGCCCGTTTTCCTCGTCACTTTCGCGACGTTCGCTCGTCCAGCGCGGGTCGGCTCTTGGTGCTGGCGCAGCGGTTGGTAAGGTTGCGCTCGGTAGTGCCCAAACGCCGGCAGGCTCGCCGGCAGCGTCACCGGTGCCCCTTACAGAAGTCGATCAGGATTTCCTCGCCGCCCAGGAAGCGGTTATTGCCGAGATCCAGGAGATGGGCGAGGGCAAGACCCTCCACATCCTCAGCGCCGTTGTTGGCGGCAAAACCCCGGAGGAGGATCAGCTCTTTGAAGAGGAGATCAGGCGCCTCACCGGTATCCAGGTTGAGCTGGTTCACCCGACCGCGGAATACGACGAGAAGATGCTGGCCGACCTTGCCGCTGGCGTGGAATACGACCTCATCTACATGAACAAGAACCGGATGGACGTTCTGGTTGACCAGGAGGTACTCACTGACCTTACCGAGCAGATCAACAACTCCGCCATCCTCAGCAACCCAACAGTCATTCCTCCCGAAGAGTGGGAGTTGATCGAGTACGACGGTGACACGTTCTACTCGGTCTTCAACAAGTTCGAAGGCGCCCGCATGCTAACGGTCCGCCAGGACTGGCTGGATCAGTTGGGGCTTGAGGCGCCGAAGACCCTCGACGAGATCTACGACGTCATGGTTGCCTTCCGTGACCAGGATCCAGCTGGCAATGGCGAGGGAGTCACACTCGGTCTCTCGACCGCGGGTACCTACGACATCCAGCCCTTTATGAGCAGCGAAGGTATCCGTCCAGGCTACGTCGAGGTCGATGGCAAGCGGACCATCCCCTACGCTACCGAGGCGGCGATTCCGGTGTACGAGTGGCTCGCGAAGCTGTACGCCGAGGGCCTCTACGATCCCAGTTTCGCCACCGCAGAGACTGCCGACATGCGCAATCTCTTCATGACCGACAAGGTCGGCTTCGTCACCTACTGGGATACGTGGGTTGGTCTGTTCAACGCGCTCGTGGAACAGGAAAATCCGGGATCGGATTTCCAGGCCAAGGGTCTTGCCGCCGCCGAGGGACCGGACGGCGTCATTATCTCCCGCGGCCAGCCAAGCGTCTGGGCGATCCCGGTGAACGCGCCAAACGCGGAACTCGCGTTCAAGTTCCTTGAGTGGTGGCATACCTTCCCGGGCATCATCCTGGGCTCCCTCGGTATCCTGGATCACGACTACACTGTCGAGGGCGACACCTACGAGCTGACCGAGGTTGGGGCGGAACATGCCATGGACCATGGCGTTCCGACCCCGTACAACACGAACTGGGACAATCCGGTCGGCGAGCTCCCCGGCCTTGCCGAAGCGCAGGAGATCTCTGTGGAATACGGCTATCTTGCCCAGCTCGGGCCACAGTGGGACGCCGAGGTCGTGCCGATCCTGGATGAGAACATCATCAAGACGATTCTCGGTGACATCTCCGCCGCCGACGCTGTTGCGGCGATGCAGGAGCGACTCCGTAGCGAGGGCTTGATCGACTAGATTCATCAGCCTGGGGTGTCATGATCTCACGACACCCCAGGCTGCATCACCGCCGTCGCCCCTTCTGGTGATTCCTACAGGTGGGGCGCCGGTGGACGACGTACGGATTCCGACCCGAATACGGCCTCTCGTCTCAGGCGCATAATTGCCACCTATGCAAGGACCTGCGGATGCTACGGCACACGACCCGCACAATGAGAAGCCATGCCTGGCTCTACGTGATGATCCTTCCGGTCATCGCGTATTTTTTGATCTTCGTCTATTACCCGCTCTATCAGGGAGCAGCGTCCAGTTTTCAGGAATTCAAGCTGCTCGGCACCGCGGAATGGATCGGCACCGAGAACTATCTCGAGGTCTGGCAAGACGGCACGTTCTGGCAAGTCGTCAAGAACACCCTGTTGATCGGTGGCGGTATTCTCGTCTTCGGGTTTTTCCCACCTATCATGGTGGCACTAGCTCTGAATGAGGCCGCCACCCTGCTCTTCAAGAAACTCGCCCAGACCACCGTCTATCTGCCTCACCTCTTCTCCTGGGTCGTGATCGGCGGTATGTGGATCTTCCTGCTCTCGCCCGGCGGAGGGTTAATAAACGAGCTTCTCGCCCTCATCAATGTCGGACCAGTACGGTTCCTGACCAATACCACCTGGGCCCGGGCGACGATGATAGGTCTGCCGATCTGGAAAGACATGGGGTACGCGGCGATCATCTATCTGGCCTCGATCACCAGCATCAACCCATCGCTCTACGAGGCGGCCAGGATCGACGGAGCCAGCCGTTTCCAGCAGATGTACCAGATTACGCTGCCCCTGCTGAAGCCGACCATGAAAGTGGTCTTCATGTTGAATATCCTCGGGTTGTTGCGGATCTTCGACCAGATATTTGTCATGCGTAACCCCGTTGTTCAGGGCGGAATTGACGTGATCATGACCTACGTCTACGACATGGGTATCCAGCGTTACGAACTCGGCTTCGCCAGCGCCATCTCAGTCATGGTGCTGCTCACAACGTTGCTGCTTACGGCCATCGTATGGCGGATCACCGGGTTTGGGAGGGACGATTGAGATGAATGACGCTTCGCAGCTAGAAGTACCTCTCGGCGATAAGGTCCTTGATCGGGACACGAGCGGGCCCGCGCAGCGCGAGGGCAATAGCGACAGGCTTTTCCAGTACGGCGTGATGGCGTTCCTAGTCATCCTGATGATGATGATGATCGTTCCGTTCTGGAACGTGGTTGCTGTCGCCTTTTCCGGACCCATCGCATCGATGGCTCGCGGCATCATCCTCTGGCCACGGGAGTTCAGCGCGGAGGGTTTCAGGATCGTCTGGGTGAACCTCAACCTCCAGCAGGCATTCATCAACAGCGTCATCGTGACCACGATCGGCACCGTCCTCCACGTCGCGCTGAGCTGCTTTGCCGCCTACGTCCTGATCCAGAGGAATCTTCCCGGCAAAACGATCATGCTGGTCTTCATCCTCGCGACAATGGCGATCCCGGGGGAGCTGATCATGATCCCGCTCTACATCGTCAACAAACAGCTTGGGCTGCTGAACACGCTGTGGGCGCTGATCTTTTCCGGCATGATATCGGGCTTCAGCATCCTCCTCCTGCGCAACTTCTTCGCTGGCGTTCCCTATGACTTGGCGGAATCAGCGAAGATCGATGGAGCAAGCGATTTCCGCATCTTCCGGAGCATTTACCTGCCACTCTCGCAAGCCGGGATCGCGACGATTGCGCTCTTCGAGCTTGTTAGCCGCTGGAACCAGTTCCTCCCGGTCATCCTCTACATCAACGACAGCAGCAAGTACACCTTGCAGGTGGCGCTCAACGCGCTCGTGACGGAGAACCTCGGCACCTCCGGTACCTCAATGGTCACGCCTAACGTGCGCATGGCGGGCATCGTGATCGCGATCCTGCCGCTGGTTATCCTCTACCCCTTCATGCAGAAATACTTTGTCAAGGGCATTACGCTCGGATCGGTCAAGGAGTAATTCGTTGCCCCAACAGATCCATCTGACCACCCGATTCGAGCCCCATGAAGAGCGGACGTTCCGCCATGTGCCCTTTGAGGTACCGGAAGGGATCGATCAGATCCACATCTCGATCGCCTACAACAACCGGATCGGCTCCAGCCCAATGGTGACCGGGGGTAACACGCTGGATATTGGGCTTTTCGACGAAGAGGGTATCGAAAGCGGCGGTCCCGGCCTCCGTGGCTGGAGCGGCAGCGAGCGCACGGAGATCACGATCGACAGCGCCTGGGCAACGCCGCCCTACAGATCGGGGAGCATCGGGAGCGGCACCTGGAACCTCCTCTTCGGCGCATACAAGGTCGATCAGCATGGTCTGGATATAAGCGTCACTGTCTCCTTCGATACTGGCATCAAACCGCCGACCGTTCCGCCCTGGCCGGACCTTGGTGTTCTCCGCCGGGTGTCGCTGCCGCCTGCTGAGCCGGGGTGGTACCGGGGTGACCTGCATATGCACACCGTCTACTCCGATGGTGACAGTTATCCACACGAGGTTGCCGCAATTGCCTATGCCATCGGACTCGACTTCTACGGCATTACGGATCACAACCGCGCCCGTTCCCCCATCGATCTCGTGCCGCAGGGAGACGGCTGGCCTGTCCTCGGGCCCGGCGTCGAGGTCACGACATATGCTGGGCACTTTAATGTCTGGGGCACTGATGGTTGGTACGACTTTCGCACCCCTACCGCAGCAGGCATCCAGGCGGCCGTTGATGCAGCCCGCGCCGAGGGCGGCCTCGTCTCCCTGAACCACCCGAAGCCCTATGGCCCGCCCTGGGAGTTCCCGGAGGTGAGTGGCTTCGACACCATTGAGCCCTGGAACGGCTGGTGGGGGCGCCTCAACAATCTCTCCACCGCCTTCTGGGCGGATGCACTCCACCAGAGCACCCCCGACTCATGGCCCGTCGGAATAGGCGGAAGCGATACGCACAAGAACCAGCAACGTGGCGAGGCAGCGAACCCCCTCAGCCAGGCGACCATGGGCTTCCCCACGCTCTGGATCCAGACCGATGAAACGCTCTCGCCGCAGAGCATCATCAAGGCAATCCGCGGTGGCCGCTGCTTCATCAGTGAATCACCCGCGGGACCACAGCTCTATGCGCGACGTGAAGGCGACGAGATGGTCGTCCGGATTGTTGGAGGAGAGGGAGACGCCCTTCTCGAGATCGGGCCACACGGGTGCCTCGGCGCCGGCGCCATACAAGGGCCGGACGTTACCAGGCGCTGGTCTATCCAGCATGTGCTCGACGATGATGTGCCATTCCTCCGCTTCGAGCTGCATACCCCCACCGGCGGCATCCGAGCGCTCAGTAACCCCGTTTGGCTGCGGTGACGCGGCCTCCGCCAAGGCCATCTCGCCAAGCCTTCCTGGGTGGTTCATCGATCACGCTGCTGCAAGGTGTTTCAACGCTGCTGTAGGGAGACGCCGTTTCTTCACCAGTCCTCCTCATCCTCGTCCGGGTCGCGGAGATCGATTACCCACGATGGTCGCCAGGGGTTATCCCCAGGAAGCTGGGGCCCGCCCCACTGGCCCTGCTCGCTCGCATCCTGCTCGGCCAGCTCCACCATGAAGGTCACGAACTGCTCGACCGATGAATTGGGATCATGAAATCGAAACCTGCCAAGTTCGTTCAGCAACGACGCCCCAGGATCGAAGATGTCACCGGAGAAGGCCAACTTCGTCAGTCGCTTGATACGCTCGTCATCGTCCGGCAGGGAGTGGACATGGTCAACCAACACCCGGAGGCCCGCGGCAGAGCGATTGCTCCGCTCGGCTGCTTCTGGACCCAATCCGAGCATATCCTGAAAGGCACGCTCATCCCGCCACTCGGCAATCCGGACGATCCGCTCGACAATTGCTTCCTTCGCCCACTTCGCCACGTTGTCGTTTCTCCCCAATCTGACCCAACGCGGCCTCGCCGGTTGACCTGCTCTATGCCATTATGACGGCAGTCCGCCATGCACATCCCGGAGCCTCATGCCGATGATCAACCAGTTCAAGGACAGTGATCCGCTCCCTGCTCTCGGTGCGCTTGCTGTCGGCATGGGCATTGTCGGCACCTCCGTCACCGCCAACAAGTTCGTCGTAGGCAACATCCCGATCATGCTCGCATCCGGAATCCGCTTCCTTATCGGCGCCAGCCTGCTGCTGATCATTGTTCGCCTCGTGGAGAACGGTCTCCCCCGAATATCGCTGCGAATGCACATCGTTCTCGCCGCACAGGCCCTCTTCGGCATCGTCGCCTTTAATGTCCTGATCCTGATCGGCCTCGACATGACGACCGCGATGATCAGCGGCATCATGACCGCTGCGACCCCCGCAATAATCGCCATCATGTCGTTTGCGCTCGGTGACCGGCTCAGCCGTACGGCCTGGATGGGCGTCTTTCTGGCGGTCGGCGGTGTCGTCCTGGTCAATCTCCTTGTCTCACCCTCTGACGATGCGGCGCGGCGTCCCTTACTGGGTGGCCTGCTGGTTTTTCTTGCCGTCGTTGGTGAGGCGGCCTATACGGTGCTCGGCCGCTATGCGGCGCGCGCGATCTCCCCGTTTGCGACGGCAACGTATATCTGCATCTATGGGACCGTGATGTTCCTGCCGTTCGCGATCAGGGATCTTCGCGGCTTCCAGCCAGCCAACGTTCCGGCGAGCACCTGGATTGCGATCCTCTATCTTGCCGTCGTGGTGACCGTCGTCGCGTTCGTGCTCTGGTTCAAGGGCCTTGCTGTCATCCCGGCGAGCGTCGCGGGTGCGTTCACCGGCATGATTCCCGTGACGGCCGTGGCAAGTGCGGCGTTACTGCTGCATGAGCGAGTCGGCCTTCCGCACCTTCTCGGGATCGCCTGCGTGCTCGTTGGAATCCTGCTCGTGGCCAATGCTCGTTCCGCACCACTGGCGGCTACGTCCCCTGTCTCGTTGTGACGCTCCCGATATTCCGATCGGGGCTCGGGTTCTGGCCCTTGACCCGCTCTTGCTGCAGGCATTGCCTCCTTCGCTAAGCCCATACTGATGATGGTCCGGGAGAAAGAC
>JAUJLY010000253.1 GCA_030447145.1 Thermomicrobiales bacterium | reverse complement strand
GCATTCTTCCCACCCTCCATTCAATCAAACGACGTGGTTCGAAAACCGCGTGCACCAAAGCACGTGCGGTCTCACTTGCTGCCGGATTGCCTCCACGCAGCTCTTGCCGGATGCTCCGGGTCCCGGAGGGACAACGCATGGGGGAGCAACCCTCGGCGGCGTGGGGACCGATCATTGTTCTCCGTACGACTCACGTGATGATCAAGGCGCTACTCGTGACGCATTGCCACGGACGTCGGTACGGGAGTCGCGTAGACCCAGTCGCACTGCCCTGTGCAGATCAACGCGGCGTACTCGTCAATCTTCCAAACTCCGTCAAACTCCGTAAGAACGATTCCCATGGTCCATAGCGAACCCTCCGAACTCATCCCATGTGCCTGGAGCCACGGACTTCGCCCCAGTACACGCAATGAATGGACACCATGAGTGGTCCGTCGGCCAGCAAGACAGCGTCGTTCGGATTGAACCGAGCCTCAAAGTGGGTCATCGCCGCCACATTGAGCCTGTTGGGACTGGCCTGACCGTCGAGGACCTCGTTGGCGAAGGCTTCACGAACTGCCGGTGGAGGGGGAACATCGCTCACCACCGAAATGGGATCCAATTCGATCTCCCGCGCCCCGAGGGCCCAGACGCAGGATGTTTCATCCTTTCCCGCCTCCACTTGCTCTTGGCAGGGGGCATTGTCGATGGAGTAGTCCTCGTAAAAGAGATGTCCATCGATGTAGTGGGCCCGCTCTCGTTCGCGGTCGCCCAATTTGCGTCAGTTCAGGCATGGTCTGACAATCCCAGACTCGCTTGTACCACTGATCGATCAAGTGCATCCTATTCACCTCCTAATCTGCACACCGATCAAAGACTGGAGAAGGGTTCATCCGAATACCTGCATCCGCGGCAGTCTCAGGGTTGACGCCACTCCTTTTTGGATTGTTCTGGCAACGGGTATTGCCCAGGATAACTCCTCGACGGAGGCGGCATCGTCGAATGGATGCAGGTGGATGCAGGGCGGTGATTGAAGCCGTGACCAGGCGGTCTAGCCATACACCAAAATCGTCCAGGCCCTCCGATAGCCGCTTCGCGAGGTGATCCATCGGATCATCGTCTGGTCCTTACTGGATCGGCCGGATTCGTCTTCGAGGCCCATCACAAGTCAGGCCAGAACGTGAATCGCTCACGTCGCGGAGACCATATCCAGCCACTGTTCAGCAAGATATTGAGTGCGGCGCCGGACGTGTAAGGTTCCTTCTGGTGTATCGAACACCGTATAGGGTGGCCATTCAAAGACGAAGATACTCAACTCGGCCGCGATGACCAATTGTCGCATTCGCTCGGGCTCTATCTGTCTCTCCTTGCAGTATGACCTTAGGAACCATTCCGGTACCTCAACGCCACTGGGCGTGACTCGTGCACTGAGGAAACCCAACTCCATGGCGGGATTGCCGATTCTCGTCGACTGCCAGTCGATCCATACCAGTCCATCTGGTTCACGCAAGATGTTATCCGTATGGCAGTCGCCGTGAAGAAAGCACGTTCCCGCTTGCAGAATTTCCCTCTCCAATGCGTCCCGGCTGTCGACGATGGCATCAAGGGCCAATCCGAGGTCGTCACGCCAAAAGTCCTCGATCATCGCGATATCAGGCGCTCTCAGGGGACGGAACCGTTCTGCATCGTCTTTTTCCCAACCGGTCGCTTCCGGCAGTACCGTGCGATGCAGGTGCGCGAGATCGGTGGCCAGCGCATGCCACGACGTACGGTTCCAGCTTGTGGCAGGCTCGGCCGCGCCATGGAATGAGAGGAGCATGGCAATCGCGTCACTTTCCTCGTACACCCCGAGGAGATCAGGCGTGTGAACTGGCACCTGTGAAGCGATGTCTCGATAGAAGGTGAGTTCTCGCTGACCGGCTCTGCCATCATCTCGAAGTGATGTTGTCTTCAGCACACACGGTGTGCCGTCGTGCTGGGTTGCAAAGTGAATTCGAGATCCAGACAACCCATAGATGCTTTCTTGTCCATTCAGGTGCACATGGAGTCGGTCGGCCGCCTTTGTTACGAACTCAGTGTCCATGGTCCTCTCACCCTTCCCGATTGCGTTAGCTCGTGGCGCTCGTATAGCGACGTAGGCCCGACATCCACACCAGGCGCAGAATCATGATGGCGACGAAACCGAAAGCGAGGCTTGCTCCGAGAAGTTGGGGACTGACGCCGCGCGTAAGCGCACGGGCAGGAACCGTCGTGATGAAGGCGACTGGGAGCACCCAGGTCAGCACGAACCGAGCGGGCTGGCGATACATCGTCACCGGATAGCGGCCGAACTGCCAGGCTCCGTCGTAGACGACATCCAGGGCCAGTCCGGGCACCCATAAGCTGATCAGGGCGACCAGGACGCGCGTAACCCACGTAATGACCGCAGCCACCGCAAGCAGCGTGAGCCACACGAGTCCGCGCCACACAGGGAATGCGTCGCCCGACAGGGAGATGCCCCAGGCCACGATGACAGCGCCAATTACTGCTTGCACCAATCCAAGGGGTGCGTGCCGTCCCAGGCTGAGCAGGAAGAGACTGGGCGCTGGCTTCACCAGCACCTCATCGAGTTGGCCAGCAATAACACGCTGGTGAAACCAAAGCACGTTGGGTTCGACAAACGTGAGGAGGATGCCGCCGAGAATCGTGAAGGTGCCGAACAGGATGACCGCCTCATGGAGGGTCCAGCCACCCAGGTGATCCGTGCGACTGAAGATGATCTGCACGGTGATGAGAGACGACCCCGCCGCTGCTAGGCTCAGCAGCACCTGAAACAGGATGTTGGAGCGGTGGGCCAGATCTGCCTTGAGGGACATGGCAAAGATCGCACAGGAAAGCCTTAGCAACTTCACTGGCTCACCCTCCAACGGCCGTGAATCGTCGGACACCTGACCGCCACACGACGACGGTCACGATGAGGAACACCGCGAGCCAGACCGCTTGCCAGGCATACCCCATCACGACCTGGTCACGGTTCAGGGATCCACTGGCAATGGCGGCTGGTAGCCCAAGCATCGCGGAAAACGGTGAGGACTCCGCGACTGACCGGAGTGGATCAGGGAAATACAGGATCGGCACCGCTGATCCACCGATGAGAAAGGTCAACGTTGCGCCGAAGGCAACGATGCCATGCGCCTGCTGCGTCCAGAAGGCTGTCAACGCCAGGGCCAGGGTAAACAGGAAGCGCACGACCATGGCGAGTGCCAGCGCAGGCAGTGCAAGGAGGACGTTTGCCACTACTAGTGGCACATTCGACAGGAATACGAGGAGACCAACCACGGGCGCACCGATGATGACGAACCACAGACGCTCGGCGAAGCAGGTGCCCAGCGTGCCGAGGATCGGGGAATGCGGTCGGACCAGCTGATGGCTCAGCGTGCCGCGGTAGATCGGATTGGCCAGCGTATGGTCGAGCTGAAAGACCGTCATGAGCTGGACCACGAGCAGGGAGATGTAGTAGGTGGAGAGATTGCTTGCATCCGGGAGCGCCGCCGACCACACGGCGAACCCGAGCACTGGCGTAACGCACTGACCGAGGACGAGCGTCACGAGGAAGCCGCGCCACGTCATCCACTCCAGGAACGTGCGGTGAGCGTAGATGCCAATGAGGCGAAGTGAACGCGTCATGCAACCCCCGTCCGATAGGCGCGATCGATAACGCGATCCAGGGGAGGTTCCAGGACGGCCAGGTCAGTAACTGGGAAATCGGCCAGCAGGCGTGCCGTGACCGAAGGCACATCACGCCTGCCGACGCGGATGTCGTACGTCCCGTTCTCAGCCTCATCCACCTCTCCAAAGCTCGACAGGTCTAGCGCCTTGGCGCCGACAAGACTCACCCTAAGAATCTTGTAGGGCGAAAGCCGTTCCGATAGCGTGCGGAGGTCACCATCGTAGCGGACCGTCCCCTTATCCATCAGGATGACGCGCCGGCAGAGGCGCTCAACATCGGCCATGTAGTGACTGGTCAATAGGACCGTGGCGGCAGTCTCCTGGCAATAGGCGGCGATGAACTGGCGCGTCGTTTCGACAACGCTGGCGTCCATGCCGATGGTCGGTTCGTCGAGGAAGAGCACCTCAGGGCGGTAGATCAGGTTCAGTGCCAGTCCGCATCGCATACGCTCGCCCAGCGATAACGCCCGGATCTGCCGATCGAGCAGTGTCCGGAGATCCAGCATGGCGTTGAGTTGCCCGAGGTTTCGCTTGAACGCCCTGTCATCCACGTCGTAGATCAGTTGCTGGAGGCGCAAGGAATCCATCACGGTTAGTTCGACTGGCCCACCGATCGGCTGGCTGCCCCGGATAATCGCGATCCTCCGGAGGAAGGCGGGCTGGCGCTTCCATGGCTGAAAGCCCAGGATGTCAGCGTCGCCCCCGGTCGGATGCAGAATCCCACTCAGCATCTTCAGTGTCGTCGTCTTCCCCGCACCGTTGGGCCCGATGAATCCGACGATTTCTCCTGCAAAAAGATCAAAAGAAACTGCATCGACAGCTGCGAGCTCCCGGTATGAGCGGTGGATGAGGGACCGAAGTGCCGCCCCGAGTCCTTCCTGCCGAACCGGCACGCGATACGTCATCGAGAGGTGATGAACGTGAATTGTTCGGTCCATGCATATCCTTTCGTCATTCGATATAGGTCCACATTACGACGTCAAAGCAAGATTCAAGCTTTTTGCAATCGATACAATGGAATCCGTTCATAATCTTGCAACTGCGCTGTGAGGTTGAGCTTGAAGAATGAACCTGAACTTCGACCGATCGATCTAGCCCGCGATGCGGGAATCAGCCCGGCTAGCGTTCGCTTCTATGAGCAGGAAGGCTTTCTGCCGGCGGCACGACGTGCCCCGAGCGGGCACCGCCGCTATGGCGTGCACCACCTGTTCGCGCTTCGCGTGTCACGGTTGGTGATAGCGGGGTATGGGTGGGACTATGCGCGAACGGTCATGCGCGCCGTCCACGCGTCAAACCCGTCAGCCGTTGCCCGCCTCGTGGATGCACGACACGCGGCGCTCCATCGCGAGCGGGAAGCTGTCGACGGTGCCATTCAAGCGCTGGAGGTCTTGGCGACGGCATCAACCGACTCTTTTCGCCCCCCAGTTCCGGGTCGCTTCTTACATGTCGCTGAGGTCGCACGGGATGCCGGTATCCCCGGATCGACGGTCCGGTTCTGGGAACGTGAGGGCCTCATCCAACCAGGCCGGGATC
>JAUJLY010000252.1 GCA_030447145.1 Thermomicrobiales bacterium | reverse complement strand
GGATCCTCCCCGGCTGTGAAGGCGCTCTGGCCCCCTCGGCGAACCGCACCGAGCTCCGTGCCCAGCATCAGCGCTACGACGTCCAGCGTTGTGATTCCTGACATGGGGCGCTCAGCGACCGTCTCGCCATCTCGCATGATCGTGACGCGATCGCACACCTGGTAGAGCTCGTCGAGGCGATGGGTAATGAAGATGACCGAGACACCACCTTCCTTCAGGCGACGAACCACACCGAAAAGCGTCTCGACCTCGCGATCGTCCAACGACGAAGTCGGTTCGTCCATGATGACCAACTGACTGTCGAATGAGACCGCGCGGGCAATCGCTACCATCTGCTGCGTGGCAACATTGAGATTCATCAACGGTTGATCGACCGGCGCGTGGATACCCATCCGTTCCAAGACCACTGCTGCCCGGCGGTTCATCGTGCGCCAGTCGATGAAGCCGAAACGGCGTGGTTCCCTGCCCATGAAGATGTTCTCGGCGACCGAGCGATAGGGGACGAGGTTGATCTCCTGGTAGATCGTGCTTACCCCGCTCGTCTGCGCTTGCTGCGGCGTCCTGAAGTCCACGGGCTGGCCGCCAAAAACGATCGTCCCCGAGTCCCTCCGGGATGCGCCGGCGAGGATCTTCATCATGGTGGACTTGCCCGCGCCGTTCTGGCCAACGAGCGCATGAACTTCACCTCTGCGTACCGTGAGACCGGCGTTCGAGAGCGCGATCACACCAGGGAAGGCCTTCGAGATTTCCTGCATCTGGAGCAGAGGTTCTGGCTCTTGCCGGGACTCCATCGGGTGCACTCCAACTGTGAGAATCGAGGCTATCGCAACCGGGACGGAGTGTCCGGTGAACGCAGACGGGGAGCGGCCCATCGGAACGCTCCCCGCCCTCGTGCAACTCAGTTGTCAGGGGTGCTCAGGGCCTCGCTTTCGCGGATACCGAGCCGTGAGGTCGCCGCCGACAACTGGCTACGGCTAGTAGGCTTCGTCTATGAATTCCTCGGCGTTCGTGGCGTCGAAGAAACGATCCGGATTGATGATCATCTCCGGGATCTCCTCGCCATTCGCGTACTGTTCCATCGTCTCGAATGCCTTTGGCCCGAAGCGAGGATTACACTCGACCGTCGCGCCGAGCTTGCCGTCGATGATGGCCTGCAGTGCATCGCGCGAGCCATCGACCGAGACAATGATGACGTCCTGACCCGGCACCTTCCCGGCCGCCTCAAGCGCTGCGATCGCACCGAGAGCCATCTCATCGTTGTGTGCATACACCGCATTCGCGGTGGGGTTGGCCTGATAGAGCGTCTCGAACACCTGGCGCCCCTCGTCCCGCGCGAAGTCGCCTGTCTGTGAGGCGATGATCTGCATATCGGGGAAGCCGCCGGCTGGTACGGAGGCAGGCATACCCCCGTTGTCCTCGGGGACGTAGGTCCCGGCGAGGTAGTCGCGGAACCCCTTCTGACGATCGATGGCAGGGGAGGAGCCGGTTGTTCCCTCAAGCTCAATGATCGTTGCCTTCCCATCCATTGTCTCGGCGAGCCATTCCGCGGCGCGTGCACCTTCCTGCACGAAGTTGGAACCAATAAAGCAGACGTAATCTTCGCCTGGCTCGGCGATGGAGTGATCGACGTCGCGGTCGAGCAGGATGACCGGGATACCGGCTGCCTTTGCCTTCAGCACGGCCTGGGCAAGCGGCTTCTCGGAGCGTGGAGCGAGGAAGATGAGATCGACCTGCTGGGCGATCATCGAGTCGACGTCCGAGATCTGCTTCGCTTCCGATCCTCCGGCGTCGGTATAGACAAGCTCATGGCCAAGCTCTTCTGCCTCAGCCTGCAGGCTTGCCGTCTGGGCTGTACGCCAGGGATTGTTCATCTCCACCTGCGAGAAGCCCACCTTGTACTTCGCCTTCTTCTCGAGCGGTGGTGGTGCGGCGAGAGCCGTCCGCAGGAGCGTTGGTGTCAGCATGACAGCGCCTGCTCCGGCCGCGGAAACCTGTACCAGCCGTCGACGTGTAATCACTCGGTCCATGCGTTCGATCTCCTCTACTTGATGACTCTTGCAGCGGGTGAAATCACCACGCTGAGCACTCACAGCTCAAGTTAGGCACGGATCCTTTCGCGCCAGAATCAGGCACGATTTCACCGGGAGTGTTTACCGATCGGTTCCCGATGATCTTTCCTCAATATCCGATGGATAGACCCTGCCGGGATTACCATTCCACCGTTGTCCAGGCGCTCCTACTAGTGTATATCTGATTGTGAGTTCTGAGCAAAATTGTAGACATAGCACCTTGCCCTGTCAAACATGGCCTGACTTTCCAGTATTTATGGCCCTGGCACCTTACGACTTACGTGCGTGCCCTACCCTGTAGCCGCTTTGTCGCCTTGTGAAGGCGGACGGCGCTGTATATGACTCCTTGTTGGGAGGTGTTTGTGCGGATCACTGACGTCACAACGATCAAGCTTAAGTACGACATGCCGGTCGCGATGGCCGATGCCGTTCATTACATGCCCGACCGGCCGACGTTGCTCGTCCAGGTTCATACGGATGAGGGGATCGTTGGCCTGGGCGAAGCCGCAGTCTATGGCGGCTACCTCGAAAGTATCGAGGCGGTTGTTCTCGGAGAGTTGCGGCAGACAATCCTGAACGAGGACCCGTTCAGGGTCGAGCGACTCTGGAGCATGATGGCTTCGCGCGTGCACCAGCGTGGTCGGGGCGGCATGCTGATGATGGGCATCAGCGGGATCGATATCGCTCTCTGGGACATCATCGGGCACGCAACGCGGACGCCTCTCTACCGGCTCCTCGGTGGGTACCGGGATACGCTTGACGCCTACGCATCGGCAGGATTCTATGCTGCAGACAAGGATGCCAGAGCGCTCGCGGAGGAGGTCGGTACCTACGCTTCCCAGGGCTTCAAGGTGGTCAAGATCAAGGTCGGGCGTAATCCGGAGCTCATGACCAATATGCTGCACGACATGGTTCGCCCGGAGTATGCGGCGGTGTGCCTTGAAGAGGATATCGAGCGGGTGCGGCTCGCGCGGGAAGCTATCGGAGGAAAAGTTGGTCTCGCGGTCGATGCTAATAATGCCTGGACGCCCTCAGTAGCGCTCAAGTTCATGCGCGAAGTGGAGTCGTTCGACATCCGGTGGCTGGAGGAGCCGGTCCCGACCTACGACATCGAGGGAAGCGCGCTCGTGGCCCACCAACTCGACACACCGGTAGCGGGGTACGAGACCGAGACCGGTTTGCCGGGGTTCCGCGAGTTGATCACGCGCCGTGCCGTTGACATCGTTCAACCCGATGTGATCTGGACGGGAGGCATCACGGAGAGCAGGAAGGTCGCGGCGTTCGCCCAGGCGTACGGGATGCCAGTTATCCCGCATGTCTTCTCTTCGGCGGTCAGCTCCATCGCGAACATGCACTTCATCGCCTCGTTGCCGAACGCGGGACTGCTGGAGTTCGACCAGAACCCGAATCCGCTACGGACCGAGCTCTTCGAGGAGCACATCGCGCCCTCGTCCGACGGCACAGTCGGGCTTCCGGTACGTCCCGGCCTGGGAGTTACCCTCAACCAGGCCACTGTAGACCGCTACCGGATTGATCGACATACACCATAGACCCATCCATCCTGCGCCAACTGTCCTTGGTCTGGACTGTTATTGAGAGGAGTCGGCTATGAGATTGAACGGCAAGATCGCGATCGTGACCGGCGGTGCCCAGGGCATGGGACGAGCCATCAGCCTCCGCTATGCCCAGGAGGGCGCCAGTGTGGTCCTGGCGGACATGAATCTCCAGGGCGCTGAGACGGTCGCGGAGGAGATCAAGGGAGCTGGCGGAAAGGCCATCGCCGTCGCCCTGGATGTGCGCGACCAGAATCAGGTGCAGGGCATGGTCGATGCCGCGGTGGAGCACTTTGGCGGTCTCGACATCCTCGTCAACAACGCGGGCGTCGGCAAGATCATCCCGTTCCTGGAAACGACCGAGGCTGACTGGAACTTCATGTTCGATATCAACTGCAAGGGTCTTCTCTGGTGTAGCCAGGCGGCGGCGCGGCAGATGATCGCCCAGGGGCGCGGGGGCAAGATCGTCAATCTGGCCTCGCAGGCGGGACGCCGGGGTGAGGCCCTCGTCCTTGCCTACTGCGCAAGCAAGGCCTGTGTCATCAGCATGAACCAGTCGATTGCACTGGCACTGGCTCCGCACAAGATCAACGTCAATGCGATCGCGCCTGGCATTGTCGATACGCCATTCTGGGATGAGGTCGACAAGCAGTTTGCGAAACTGCTCAATATGGAAGTCGGCGAGCCCAAGCGCACTTTCATCCAGAGTATTCCCCTCGGCCGAATCGAGCAGCCTGAGGATGTGACCGGAGCCGCCGTCTTCCTTGCTTCTTCGGATGCCGACTACATTACGCAACAGACGTTCAATGTGGATGGCGGCAACTGGCCAAGTTAATGTCCAACTTGATCTAGGAGGCTATGGAGTCGTGCTGCAACGATTGATGAAGAAGGACCCGGACCCGCGAGAGATCTCCAGCGCTGACGTGGCGAAAGCGTATGAGGAGCAGGGCGCGACGTTCGTGGATGTGCGCGAACCGGATGAGTGGGCCGAGGGACAATGCCTGGTGCCCTCCACATTCCCCTCGGCGATCTGGCCCGGCGCGAGAACGAGATTCCGCATGGGGGAAAGATCGTGACCGTCTGCCGGAGTGGTGTTCGCAGCCTGGATGCGGTCGATATTCTTAATAGCGCGGGGCGGAAGGATGTCAAGTCCATGGCAGGTGGCATGATCGAGTGGACGAAAAGCGGTCGCGCCGTCGAGTAGTTCGGCTCTTTGAAGGCACAGCAGGGAAACGGGCAGTCACCTTAGTGACTGCCCGTTTCCCCGTCCCGCAGACTCGCTATTCGAACGAGACGAAGCCATCTTCTTCCAGCGCGATCATCATCTGCAGGCCCCCCTTCGCGACGCGAGGGAACCCGGCGCTACCGACGATGGAGTGGATATGGCCGGTCATACTGCCCTGATCGGGAGCGTCCGGGTTGATAGTCGAGGCGACGAGCGTCGTGTTCGTGCCCCTCTCATTACTAGATTGGTCACCGGTGCGTTGGCGGCTGATCTTTCTCGTTTGTGTATCGAAGGGTGGTATGCAGACAGTCCCTAGTGTCCCAAGCGCGCGGCGCGGGCCCGCGCCATCGCTTGGGCCCGGTCGGCGACCGGAAGC
>JAUJLY010000251.1 GCA_030447145.1 Thermomicrobiales bacterium | reverse complement strand
TAGTCGTCGAAGCGACCGAGCCGGAGATAGCGATCCACCTGATGTTCAACAAACTTGAATGGTCCTGTACCGATCAGCTGGTCCTCCGCGATCTGATCCGTGCCGGCAGCCTCGGCAACCGATGCCGGGGTGATCATTGCTTCCGACCGGGCAAGGAAGCTGGGGAGCACACCCGAAGGCTGGTTGAACACCATCTTCACGGTCGAGGAGTCTGTCGCCTCGATGCTGTCCATACGTCCGTAGATCAGCTTCCCTCGGCCATTGATCTCCCCCCACCGGTTGAGCGAGGCAACGACGTCCTCCGCCGTCATCAGATCGCCGTTATGGAATGGGACATCGGAACGGAGTTTGAAGGTGAATTCCAGACCGTCTTCGCTTCCCTCATAGTCTTCGATGAGCATCGGCTGGGGGGTAAAGCTGGAATCGAACGCAAAGAGAGTCTCAAATATCTGTTGCGAGACGTTGTTTGTCACTGTTGCGGTGGTGAACACCGCGTCTGCGACTGCTGGCGGTTCCCCAATGATCGCAACCTGTAGTGTTCCCCCTTCTGTAATTTCGACATCGTCCTGTGCGGCAGCCGGTTGTGACCCCAGGGCCAATGCGCCGGCCGCTCCTGCCATGCCGAGCGCGAACTCTCGACGGTTGCTTCGCATCGAAATCGCTTCACCTAACTTGCGCGGGTTCATACAAATTCTCCTTGCCTCGTCGAGCGTTCAGACGCTCCTATCGGGACGCGAATTGTTGACGACGTTGTCGAGTCCGCATACCTTACCCAAGGATGTATGAGATGTAAAGCCTGACCATAAAACCTTGCGGGAGCTTCCGGGCTCCGGCAGGCCCCGGAGGGCTGCGGCAGAGCGAGAGCGGGTCCGCAAAATCGTCGGCGGATGGAGCGCGTAGCTCTCCGCACATAGCCGGGAACTCTGGCAGCTCTAAAGTTCACCACGTTCGCGGCAAAGAGGCCAGTTCGTATCGAACCGGCCTCTCTTTCACCAGATGTCACAGCTGCAGAAGTTTTGGCGTGGAGGCCTGTGAGCGCAAAACACGCGGGTTCATAGATCCCGCGATATCACGATCTTCCATTCCTTGATCGTTGCTCCTTCAATGATCCCATTCTGGGCAAACGGGTCATTCGTCAGCAATTGCTGCACCTCCGAGAGGTCTGCCGCATCGTAGATAATGAGCGCTCCAGTGTCATCCACATATGGGCCTGCATGGAGAAGCTTGCCTGCCTCCAGGAGCCCCCGTTGATACTCTCGATGCGATGGCCGCACCTCCTGCCGGCGCTCCGCGTCCTCTCCGTATTGCAACATCGCGGCAAACAATGGCATCGTGCGTCTCCCCTACCCTTTCATCTCTCCGCTTAGAAAACCTGATCGTCGATGACACGGTAACCGACAGTGCGTCCTGTCGCAATCGGGTGCCCCGCGTCACGCTCCCGAGACATCGAACCTGGCGAAACGCCTCACAACGGAACGGGCCACACGCTCGCTAACTGGTAAACAGGGGCGTTGCGATTCCTGCGCCTATGACGGCCTGCTGGGCAACGTCCCCAATGAACTTCTCCCCCACGTGCATATCCGGAAGGTCCTCGCAAAAGACGCTGACGATGACTGTGCCTGCCTCAGAGCTGGCAAAGCCCACATCGTTGGTCACACCCCGAATGGAGCCAGTCTTGGATCCCCAATGCAGCCCGTTCTCAGGCATGTACCTGCCAATCCGCCGAGTGTTCTGCTGTTTTCCAAGGATCGCAACCATTTGGGCGCAGGAACCGGGCGATGCGACCTGATCACCGAGCAGCTTCCCGACCAGCGAGGCGTATTCTCCTGCAGTTGCCCAGTTCTCGGGTTGTTCACCCACCGCAGGCTTTCCCTGCATCTTTCGGCCCAACGTCGACCGCACCATGCCAAGTTCTTGCATGGTGGCATTGACGTTCTCCATCCCTGCCATATCGATGAGGATGTTGGTCGCCGTATTGTCGCTAATACTCATCATCAGATAGAGAAGATCCTGGATAGTGACAACCAAACCTTCATGCAGCTCGTGAAGGACACCACTTCCCACACTGTGATCGTGTCTCTCGACCACATAGCGATCCGACAGCGCTATGTCGCCGCGATCAACGTGTCGAAAGACCTCGATCATGATTGGGATCTTTACAGTGCTGGCGGCGCGGAAACGTCTGTCTCCCCGGTACTGGAACTTCCAGCCGTGAGATGAATCAATCGCAACCCCGACCGTCCCGCGGGACGCCTCCGCCTCCCCGATGAGCCGTTTGAGCTCGTGCTCTTCAGCCACAACAGCCTCCTCCCCCGTGAATCATCTGAGCCATGCAGCAGCATGTCGATTCGAGCAGGGTAGCAGAACGATTCTGAATTTGGATCCCGCTCGTAAAACACTCCGGACTCGACGTGACCGTACACTTACACCACGCTATTCTTGACTTCAGGAGTACCGATAGCGACGATCCGGACGGGGAGACGATTCGACGATATGACTCCGGTTACCACAGCCGACAAACAGGCACTCTCGAAAGAGGTTGTGCCGATGCGCCGTCAATATCTCCAGATCAAATCACGCTATCCGGAGCATATCCTTTTCTTCCGCTTGGGAGACTTCTACGAAACGTTCGACGGCGATGCCGAGATCGTCGCGGGCGTGCTCGACATTGTCCTGACAGGTCGGGAGATGGGCAAAGGCCAGCGGGTGCCATTAGCCGGGATCCCTTACCACGCGGCGGATGGCCACATTGCGCGTCTCATCTCGGCCGGCTACAAGGTCGCCATCTGCGAGCAGATAGGTGAGCCCACTAAGGGCCGTGGACTCGTTGAGCGAAACGTCACGCGTGTCATTACCCCGGGGACCATTGTGGACCCGGCAATGCTCGATGCGCGGACCAACAACTACATCGCGGCGGCCGTTATCGAGGGCAACCGGGCAGGTATTGCCTTCGCCGATATCACGACCGGTGAGTTCCAGGCAACTGAGATTCGTGAAGAGACGGCGGAAGAAGCACTGCTTGCGCTCGGTCGTGAGATCCTGCGTCTTCGGACACCGGAGATTGTGATTTCGGCCGATATGACCGACTCAATGACACTGCCGCGGTCTTCCTGGCTGCCGGAGTCCGCCAGCCTGAGCAAGACGGATCCATGGCGGTGGACAGAAGAGCGGGCCGCTCAATCGCTCATGCGCCATTTCGACGTCGACTCGCTCGATGGTTTCGGTGCCACCGGCAAACCGTTTGCGATTCGTGCCGCTGGCGGTCTCCTGCAATACCTGGAGGACACCCAGCTCTCCGGGCTGGAGCAGATCACCGCTCTTGGAACCTATTCCACCGATGGTTTCATGACGCTGGACGCCCAGACCCGCCGCAACCTGGAGCTTGCGGAGAGCTCTCGCGGTGACCGCAAGCTGAGCCTCACAGCAGTCCTCGACCACACCCGCACCCCGATGGGCGCACGCCTGCTCCGCAGGTGGATCAACCAGCCTCTCCTCGACGTGGACGCACTCAACGAGCGGCTGGACGCCGTCGAATGGTTCACCAGGCAACCGGCGCGACGCGCCCAGATCCGCGACCTCCTGGGAAAAGTCGGGGATATCGAGCGCCTCGCGAACAGGATCACTACGGGCGTTGCGACCCCCAGGGATCTCGGTCAACTGCGCGGCGCGCTCGTCGTGCTGCCGGACCTCGCACCACTTGCACACGGTCTCCCCGGAATACCCGCGCTCCCCGATGTGGGCACTGCCGCCAATCTCCTGACTGATGCGCTCGTCGACGAGCCCCCCGCAGTTTTGGGCAAGGCGGCGGTTTTCCGGTCCGGATACGCGAGTGAGCTCGATGGTCACCGGGCGCGTGCCCGCGAAGCGCGGGAGTGGATCGCGAACTTGGAGCGCACGGAGCGCGACCGCACCGGCATCAAGTCCCTGAAGGTTGGATATAACAAAGTCTTCGGCTATTACCTTGAAATCACGGCGGTCGCCCTTGCAAATGCGGAGAAAGAGCGTCTCACGGGAGGCTCGGATGCGCCCGCCCTGCCACACGACTACATCACGAAGCAGACACTGGCGAACGCCACCCGCTATTTCACGCCGCAGTTGAAGGAGTACGAGACGCTCGTCCTTACCGCCGAGGACACACTCAACGATCTTGAAGCGGACGCCTACCGACACCTCCTCAAGCAACTCGCCAGTTCCTGTGACCGCATGTTACGGGCGGCAGCAACCATTGCCCTCATCGACGTCGCGGCCAACCTGGCAGAGGTCGCAGTCGATCAGCATTATGTTCGTCCAGTCCTCAGTAACGATCGCGCTTTGGAGATTGCCGACGGACGGCATCCCGTCCTTGAGACCGCCCTCCCGGCCGGGGAATATGTGCCCAACGATGCACGCCTCGATACGGAGACCGACCAGATCGTCATCCTTACCGGACCGAATATGGCGGGTAAATCGAGCTGGCTGCGACAGGTTGCGTTGATCACGCTCATGGCGCAGATTGGCTCCTTTGTGCCAGCCGCACGAGCACTGATCGGGATTGTGGACCGGATCTTTACCAGGATTGGTGCGCAGGACGATATTGCCACCGGCCAAAGCACCTTCATGGTGGAGATGCTCGAGATGGCGAATATCCTCCATCACGCCAGCCCGCAGTCTCTGGTCGTTCTCGACGAGATTGGCCGCGGGACCAGCACCTACGATGGTCTCGCCATTGCCAGGGCTATTGTGGAGTTCGTCCATAATTCGCCGTCACTTGGCTGCAAGACGCTCTTCGCGACGCATTACCATGAGCTAACAGAGCTCGCCCAGGTGTTACCCCGCGTGTCCTGCTACCGGATGGATGTGCTCGAAGATGGTGAGCGCGTGGTCTTCCTGCGGAAGGTCGTTGCTGGTAATGCCGACAAGTCATACGGCATCCATGTCGCGAGGCTGGCCGGCATCCCGAAAGGAATCACCCGGCGGGCGGAGGAAATCCTAGCGGATCTTGAGCAGCAAAATCCCACGAACGATGATCGGTCTCGTCGGCGCGATGCAATGCGACAGCCGATTCCCGGGGATGGACCGAAGGTTCAACTGACCTTCTTCGATGCGCCGAACCCGGCGGTCGAGCGCCTGAGATCGCTCGAGGTCGAGGCACTGACTCCGCTTGACGCGATCCGCATCCTCTACGAGTTGCGGCAGGAAGCGGGCTCGTAACCGGGAAGAACATGCTACAAACAACGTAGCAGGG
>JAUJLY010000017.1 GCA_030447145.1 Thermomicrobiales bacterium | reverse complement strand
CATGGCATAACCGGCTCCACTACGGTTGCCGATGACCGGACGCGGACGCCCCCTCCACCGATCGGGTGTCGGCGGTGGCGAGCACGTCCGCCTCAGCTCCCTGCTCCAGCTGCGTGACGAGCGTCTGCGAGCCAGCCGTCTCGATCACGATGTCCAGGCCCGGATGCGCCTCCTCCAGCCGCTGTTCCATCTCGGCGAAAGCATCAGTCAGTGATGCAGCCGCCAGGATCGTCAGTGTGCCGCCATCTTCCGGGAACGCAACATCAGGCGCTGGTGCAGCGGTCACCGCGGGAGTCGCTCGGGAAACCACTTCGTCGTCACAAACCACCTCGGCCGAGACATCCTGTGGGAGAAACGGGAGCGCAAGCAGGGTGGGCAACATGGCCAGGAGCAACAACATGGGAACGAGACGGGACAGGTGAGATCTTCCGGGCATCAGCCTCTCCATGAGTAGTCAATGATTGAATAGGCAACCAGTGTACAGGGGTTTCATCGAACGTAGAACGGGACATTACGGAAGTCTTCGGCCGGTGATCGCTTCCCATGCGGCGGGGTCGGTGGCGCCTTCGGTGATGATCACGAGGACGTGACTGGATGCGTCCAACTTGAGCCGCTTCCGGATCTCCGGCCAGTTGGGAGATGCGGCCAGCGACATGAGCCCGGCCAGTCCCGCCGCACCGGTTTCACCGGCGACGACGCCCGCATCGGCGAGCATCCTCATCGTGCTGCGTGCGGCGTCATCCGGGATGGCTAAGGCAAGATCGATACCGGTTTGGAGCAGCAGCCAGGCGATCGGGGAGGGGATGCCGCAGTTCAGCCCCGCCATGATCGATCGGTGAGGGCCAGGCACCTCTGTCAGCTCCTTCTCGCGGATGGACGCCAGGATGCAAGCCGCGTCTTTCGGCTCCACGCTGACCACTTTCGCTTTCCACGGTCTTGAGGCAAGGATGGCCGCGGCCCCGAGTGCTCCAACACCCATCTGGATGAAGAGCTGCGTCGGCGCATCGCCCAACTGCTCAGCGACCTCCGCGAAGATCGTGCTGTACCCGGAGATCGCATCCCGAGGGACCTCCTGGTAGCCCTCCCAGGCAGTATCGGAGATGACCAAGTGACTCTCGTCCAAGAGGGCCGCCGATGCCACGATTGCATCGTCGTAGGTGCCGTCGACAATCTCGACCGTGGCCCCTTCGCTCTCGATCGCCTCAATCCGCGCCGGGACCATCCCGGCCGGGACCAGGATGTGGGCCCCTTGACCGAGTTGACGCGCCATGTAGGCAACCGCACGCCCATGGTTGCCGTCCGTCGCGGCGACGAAGGTCAGCTCACCGAGTGGGAGGATCTGCCGGCGGAGATCGTCCAGGGATTCCCATCGCTCCTCAATACCGCGAAGGCGACGGCAGAGCTCCCGATAGATGGCCCAGCTGGCCCCGAGGATCTTGAACGCGGGCAAGCCGAGCCGGGTGGTTTCGATCTTGGCGGTAATCCGGCCGATACCTATCTCACCGGCGAGATCGGTCAGCTCGACGATGGGTGTTGGCTCGTACCCCGGCAGGCGCCGGTGGAAAGCAAGCGGGAAAGCGCCCTCCCGGGATTTCGGGATCACCCGCGGAAAGGTGTTCCAGACCATGTCGCTGGGTGGCGGGGCCATCACGGTGCTGCCTCCAGTTCATTCAGCCAGGAAGCCACCGCGCGGTTCTGGGTGAGGCGAAGCCCGATCACCGTCCGCATGAAATGGTCACCGTCTGTCTCATCGGGCGTTTCCCGGAGCTGCTGCTCCAGCGAATCGATGAGGGACTGGATGACGGCGCGCTGGCTACGGATCAGGATATTGGCCTCCTCGCGCCCGGTATGCCGGGCAAACCACAGCTTGAGCAGGAACTCCAGCCGCATTTCTCTCGTCGCCTGCACCGGTGTATCGAGCCATGCACCGAGGGTTGCGCGGCCTGTTTCTGTCAGGGCATGAAGGTGACGGGTCGGGCGGCCCTCCTGGTGCTCGGTGGTGGAGGTGATCAACCCGCGTTGTGTCAGCCTCTTCAGGTAGTGATAGAGCATCCCGGATTCAAGCCGGATGATTGCGCCGATCGCCCCCTCTGTCATCCGACGGTTCAGGTCGTACCCGTGAATATGTCCATCTTCCGGTGCCAGCGAGATCATTCCAAGCAGGGTGAACTCCGCCGGAGTGAGACGATCGCGCTTGCGCGCGGTGGTGGCGGAGTTCATGATCCACTGGTCCTTCCTGAGCGTCGCTATGCACCAGGGCGACGTCTCTGTCTTCAATCTATCTCCCGGAGTGTCGAGCTATGCGGGAGCGTGCACCGTCCGGTGTGCTGTTGCGGGCTGGACGCTGACACGAGAGATGCGGAGCCCGTCCATCTCCTCGACGCGGAAGGTGACACCAGCGACAGAGGTGACCTCGTCACCGACCTTGCCGGGGCGACCCAGCGAGGAGAAGACGTATCCACCCAGCGTCTCGACATCATAGTCCTCGTTCTGGAGGTCGATCATGTGCTCCTCGCGGAGCTCGGTGAGGTTCATCAGTCCATCGAGATAGAGCACGCCGTTGGTGTCCGGGCCGAACTCTCCCGATGTGTCCTCTTCGTCCTGCACCCGTCCCACAAGCTGGGTGACGATATACTTCAGCGTAACGATGCCGGCGGTACCTCCGTACTCGTCGATGACGACCGCGATCTGGACATGCTTCTCGCGCATCAGTGTCAGCACCTCGGTCGCTGCAAGGGTCTCCGGTACGACGGTTGGCTCGAACATGTACTCCCGGACATCAAAGGGAATTTCCGGGTCGGCTGTCTCACCGCTATGAAGCGCATCCTGGCGATCCCGGAGCTTCTGCAGGAAGAGCGGGAGGAGGCGTTTGGTCTTGATGATACCAACGATATTGTCCGTGTCCCCGTCGTACACAGGAAGGCGAGTGAAGGCGAACTCCGCGGTGATGTTGATCACGTCCTCCAGCGTTGCCTCAAGTGGGATGGCGGTGACCTCAGTCCGCGGCACCATCACGTGACGTGCCTGCATGTCCGTGAAGACGAAGGCACGACCGACAATGTCGTGCGCGGTCTGGTTGACGAGGCCAGCCTCGCGGCTCGCGTCGATCGAGAGCATCAGCTCCTCGGCGGACTGCACCAGCTCGTGCCCGGAGGCCGGCTGGATGCCGATGAGCTTGACCATCTGGTTTCCGATCCAGTTCAGGCTGAAGATGAACGGGCGGAAGATAACGAAGAAGGTGTGGATTGGGCCAGCCACCACCAGCGAGGTTTGGTCCGGTCGCTGCAGCGCCAGGCTTTTCGGCGCAAGCTCACCGATCACGATGTGGAGTGCGGTGACCAGCGAGAATGCCAGGATGAAGGAGATTGCATGGGTGGTGCGGCTGCCGATCTCGAAGGGCACCATCTCGATCACCGGGTGCATGAGCGTGGCGACGGCAGGCTCGCCGATCCAGCCAAGCGCGAGGCTGGAGATGGTGATACCGAGCTGGGTCGCGGCAATGTAGGTGTCGAGATGGTTGAGCCGGTCCAGCACACTGGTCGCACGTCGCTCTCCCTCGGAGACAAGCTGCTGGATACGGGTACGACGAACGGAAACAAGCGCGAACTCAGTTGCGACGAAAAAGCCGTTCGCTAGAACGAGGAGAATGACGGCAACGAGTCCTATGGTAGTACTAATGGTGGCCTCCCAAGCTTGGACCGGACGACGCATGAGGGCCCGCGGACCCATTGAAGTATGGGAAAGAACCGGCATGAAGGCCGGCGCGGGCGCGTCGTTGACGAGCACTTTCAATAGTAGAGGAAAGCGCGCCTGCACTCCACCGGGTTCAAGGGTGTACGTTCGCTTCCAGGGGACGACGTGCTACGATGACCGAAAGTGTTTGTTCTCGCGCTGAAAGCAGGGCAGTCCGCGTATCATGGCACGCTCGCCGTCTCCTTCCCGGTCCCTATCCGCATCCACATCTGGTTCGGATGTGCTCGTCGAGTTGCTGTCATCCCGCGTTCGGGCGGCGGTGCTCGGCTTCCTTGTGGCACATGGCGAAGACCGTTATTCGCTCACCGAGTTGGCTCGTTTTCTCGATCTTTCGATTAGCAGCGTGCAGCACGAGTGCTACAAGCTGGAGCGGCTGAAGGTCCTCAAGGGCCGGCGTGAAGGCGCCTCCCGCCGCTACTGGCTGGATCATGAGACGCAATTTGTTGCGCAGCTGATCGATCTCGTCGCGACTGTGCTCGGGCCTGAGTGCCTGCTGGGCCACGCGCTCGCCGATGTCCAGGGGCTCCAGGGAGCGCTGCTGGCAATGACGCCACAGCCGCAGCTGGTACTCATCGGGGAGCTTGGGCTGGAAGAACTGGAGATCGTCCAGGGCCGGGCCGCATCCCTGCTGGGTGTCGATCAGGAGACGATCGATATCGCCTTTTACGACACGGCCTCCTGGATCGACCACCGTGCGGGAGATTCTGCCCTGATGTCGAGGCTGCGCCAGGCGGAGCCGATGATGCTTGTCGGCGACGGTGCCGAGATCTGGCCGGGCTGAGCCCGGATGAACACCTCGTCATTCTGAGCGGATGCGAAGAATCCTACACGAAGCGCATTGGCTGTACGGGACTCTCCCGATAGTGACACATGGAAACATGGCCCTGTCAGCACTGACTTTGTCAGGGGCGATCTCCCCCAGGGCAAACGGACGATTCCGAAGGAATTGATGGGCCGCGTCCCATTGTGTGCTCCCGCAATCAGGAATGGGTGACATAGTTGAGTAAGGGAAGCGTATTTCTGTGAGCACGATGGCGAATGAGACCCCAACCGAATCGACACTCCTTGTCGGCCAATCCGGCGGCGCGACAGCGGTCATCAACGCCAGTCTTGCGGGAGTGGTGGATGCCGCCCGGAGGAGCGGTGAGTTCGAACGGGTGCTGGGTCTGCGCAACGGGATCGAGGGGCTCTTTCAGGAGCGCTTCGTCGATCTCACCCGGCAGGACCAGGAGCTCATCGGCCGCATTGGGCGGACACCATCGGCTGCCCTCGGCACTGGACGCTACAAGCTGCGTGACGAGGATCTTGACCGTGCCGTGATCGCGATGCAGCGGCTCGGTGTCACCGCCTTCGTCTACATCGGCGGGAACGACTCCGCCGATACCGCTCACCGCCTCGAGGCTCACGCCCACACCATCGGTTACGACCTGCGCGTGATGTCAGTGCCGAAGACGATCGACAACGATCTGCCGGAGACTGACCACTGCCCCGGTTACCCCTCCATTGCCCGCTATCTTGGCAATGCGGTGAGGGATGCGACCTACGACACGCTGGCGTCGCCGCACCTCTATCCCGTCAAATTCGTGGAGGTCATGGGGCGGGATGCCGGCTGGGTCGCCGCCTCCGGCGCCCTGGGGATCTCCGGCGCGGAGATCGATCTCGCACCGCTGGTGCTGCTTCCCGAGCGGGCACCCCAGTCCGTGGACGATGTCCTTGCGTCGATAGATGCTGACGTCCGGCGGCGCGGTTTCTCGATCGTCGTCGTGCCGGAGACCATGCGCACGTCATCTGGAAGCCATTTCGGGGGCGACGAGCCGGAATACGTCGATGGCTTCGGGCATCCCTATTTCCCGAGCACTGGCGCGGCGATGACACGCCTGGTGTCCCAAAAGCTCCAGCTCCGTGCTCGCTACGATAAGCCGGGTACGGCAGCGCGGATGTCGATCGCGCTCGCCTCGGAGGTCGATCTCGACGAGGCGTATCGGCTTGGCGCCGGGGCCGTGGATCGAATGGTGGACGGCGCGTCAGGATTCATGACGGCGATCTCCCGAACCTCGGACGATCCCTACACATACGACATCATCGCAGTTCCGCTGGAGAAGATCGCCAATCAGGTGCGCCATCTCGATGATGCCTTTATTGGCTCGGACGGGATGTCGGTCACACCCGCATTCCACGAGTACATGCAGCCACTGCTGGGCAAGGAGCCTTTCCCGCCATACGGCCGGTTTGGCTAGAGTGTCTGGGCAGGTAAGCGGTTTCGCTGTTACCTGCATCCGGCGCCAAAAAACCATCATTCCGGCTGTTTCGGGGAACCATTCTCTCGATCGTCATTCTGAGTCCACAGGCGAAGAATCCCCCGTCGAAGCCGGTCATCGGAGGAGCTGGGTCGCCAAACTACAGCGCAAGGCGACACTCGGAATGACAAAAGGTCCTCCGAAGAGGGATGCCAAGATATGTAGATCACCCTGCTATACCGCCGGGCGATCTGCTCCACGCTCCTTTGGCAATGTCATCGTGAAGATCGCCCCTCCATCCAGATTGGTGCCAGCTACGAGTGCCCCGCCGTGAGCCTCCACGATACGCCGGGTGATCGTCAGTCCGAGTCCGGCGCCGCCGGTCTTCCGGTTGCGCGAGGATTCACCCCGGTAAAGTGGGTCGAAGAGATGAGGCAAGTCCGCTTCCGCGATCCCTGGGCCGGTATCGTGAACCGAGATGCTCGCACTTGGCTTCGATTCCCACCAGCTAACGCGTACGGTGCCACCCACAGGCGTGTGTCGCAGGGCGTTGTCGAGCAGGTTCTCGACAGCCCGCGTGAGCAGGTGGCTGTCGGCCTCCACCTTGACGGGTGTGGACGCTGCATCCAGCGCGATGTGAATGCTGTTCGTTTCGGCCCGTGGTTGCATCCCTTCGATCAGTTGGGGCAGGAATACGTCGAGGTCGAGCAACGTGCGGTTGGGTGCCTCCTCCATATACTCCATACGCGTGAACGTGAAAAGGTCAGATATGAGCCGCTCGAGCACGGCAGCCTTGTCCTGGGCGACAGCGATATAGCGATCCCGCTTCTCGGGCGTCGTGGCGATTCCCTTCTCCAGCCCTTCCAGTGAACCCCGGAGCGAGAAGAGCGGCGTGCGGAGATCGTGTGCGATTGTGCTGATGAAGAGGCGACGGTCGCGCTCCATGGCAACCTGGCGCTGCAGTGACCCCCGAAGCTCATCGCTCATCGATTCGAAGGCATGGTTGAGTTCCGCGACCTCGCGGACCCTCGATGCCGGCAACGAGATGTCGAGTTCCCCTGCCGCAATTCGCCGCGCGGCATCGCTTGCCGCAGTGAGGGGCAGGATGATGGAGTGCCGGAGAAACCAGGCGATGGCCGCCAATGTCCCGATAAGTGCGGTAAGCAACGCGATCGGAACAAACCACTCCCTCAATTCGGCCGGAGGACCAGTCGACGCGGTCGTGAAGATATGGGCCCGTCGGGGTGGGTCGGCGCCGGGAACGTCGATCGTGCGGACCTCGCGGGGAGAACCGTCCGTGCCCGCAAACGGATCGGGACGTGTGCGGAACACCTCCTCGCCGTCCACCAGCAGGATGATGTCCGCGCCATCTCGTGCCAATTCTTCACGGGTCGCGGCTTGCCACTCCGGGTTCTCCCATTGGCCTGCATCTTCGATCAGTCGCTCCCTGACATCCTGGTGAAGCTTCCATGGTCCCTCCTGGTCACGGAAGACGAAGAACCCGATGGCGATAAGGGTCAGCATCGGCGCCAGGAAAAGCGCCGCAAGGGCAAGTGACAGCCACCGGCGGATCGACATTGTTCGGGGGCGTCGTGGAGTGCTCACCGGCGCGGCGCTCCCTCGAAGCGATAACCCACTCCCCAAACGGTGGTGATGTAATCGGGCTTCGATAGGTCCGCCTCGATCTTCTCGCGCAGGCGCCCGATGTGCACCGTGAGGGAGTGACGGTCTCCATACGGACCCCACAGCGTTTCGAACAGCGTGTCGCGCGTCAGGACCTGTCGCGGATGCTCGACGAACATCTGCAGCAGCTCGAACTCGCGCGCGGTCAATGGGACCTGCTTTCCGTCTACCCATGCTTCGCGGGCGCGAAGATCCACCACGAGTCGCCCAAATTCCAGCAGGTTAGCGGAGGTCACACCACCCTGGTGATATCGCCGCAAGACCGCTTTCACCCTCGCCACGATTTCGCCGGGGGTGGATGACTTCACAATGTAGTCGTCCCCACCGAGCCCCAGCCCACGGATCTTGTCACTGTCTTCCTGACGGGCACTGAGAAAGAGCACCGGAACCTGGCTTCGCTCGCGGATCTTGCGGAGCACGTCGAACCCCGAGGGCCCTGGCATCATCACATCGAGGAGCACGCAGTCGATCGGCGACTCCCCAAGCGTGGCAAGCGCGTCATGTCCGTTGGCCGCAGTCAGCACCCGGTACCCTTCCGCCTCCAGGAAATCACGCATCAGGGCGACGATATCGTCCTCATCGTCGACCACCAGCACGGTCGTGGGCTGTTCCATGGGCTACTCCTCCCTGATCGGATCTTCCTGCCCTCCAGTATTGTGTCCATCGCAAAGGATATCGAGACCCTGGAGGCCGGCATGAGGAAGCCGTGACTGACCGTTGAGATTCTGTTGAGGATCCGCTCACCGGGACGTGATCTCTGCTGCCTACCATAAAGGTGTTGGCAATTGGCCGGTGCCGGATCCCGCCTAACGGCCGGAAGAGCGAGGCGCCAGCCAACGTCCATGGGCGCCGTCTGTCTCAAGTTCATGTGCCACAGGCACAGACAAGGGAGTGAATTCCATGACCGCGCTCAATCTGTTGCAACCGGCCGCTATTCATGCCTTTGCCAATGACGGACCGGGCGAATGGTGGTGGCTCTGGAGGATGTTGATGTTCTTGGTCTGGATCGTCGTGATTGCTCTCGTCGCTCGCTGGATTATCCGTGGTAGGCACTGCGAATTGTCGCCCTTCGATCGGGCACGCGGCATTCTCGCCGAGCGCTATGCCCGAGGCGAGATCGATGCCGAAGAGTATCGCCAGCGGAGCGACCAACTGACGAACCGTTGAAGACGATGGGAGAGATTGTGATGGAAGATCGCGTAAACAAGAGATCCGGTTCCAGTCCTGGCAGGTACATGATCGAAACGGATCAGCTGACCAAGTGGTATGGCGACATCGTCGCGGTCGATCATCTTGATCTGCGCGTTCGGCAGGGAGAGGTCTACGGGTTTCTCGGCGCCAACGGGGCCGGGAAGACCACGACGCTCAGGATGCTGCTCGGACTCATCCAACCCACCAGTGGCAGGGCCTCGGTGCTTGGCGCGAAGCCTGGCACCGAGGAGAGCCTAATGGGCGTCGGGTCGATGATCGAGACACCGGCCTTTTACCCACATCTTTCCGGCAGGCACAACCTGATGATGCTCGCGAAGTACACCAGTACACCGTTGAAGCGAATCGACCAGGTGCTCGCCCAGGTCGATCTGTCCAAACGTGCCGATGATGCTTTCCAAACGTATTCACTTGGGATGAAGCAGCGGCTTGGTGTCGCGGCGGCCCTCTTGAAGGACCCCGTGTTGCTGGTCCTCGACGAACCCACAAACGGTCTCGACCCTGCAGGCATGGCCGACATGCGGGTGCTCATCCGGAAACTCGGCTCCGGTGATCGGACTGTCCTGATCTCCAGCCACCTGATGACGGAGATCGAGCAGATCTGCGACCGCGTTTGCGTGATCGCCGGCGGCAGCCTGGTGGCGGAGGGCACGGTGGACGAGCTGCGCAGGAAGGACAGGCTGCTTATCCGCGTTGATCAGATCGAGGACGCTCGCCGGATCGTGGCTGGGCTTGTCGGGGAGCAATCGGTGGCTGTCAGCAGTGGGGTCCTGCAGGTCACGGCCAGCAACCAGGGTGAGATCGAGCCAGCCTGGCTCAATGCACGTCTGGTGGCTCAGGGGATCTCGGTGCAGGAGCTTCGCTGGGATCGCGCGTCGCTTGAATCCGTCTTCCTCGATCTGACCTCGGGCCAACTGCGACAGGGGAAACGCGGGCAATCAGTGATCTATGCCAATGGCCAACATCAGGAGAGCAGGGAGGTGGCTCATGTTTAGGAGAGGATTCGATAGGGTGTCCGTGGAGTTGTTCCTGCTGCGCCGCCGCATGGCAACATGGGTCCTGCTGACCGTATGGACCCTGCTCGGCCTGATGTTCGGCTACATCGTTCCATACGTGACGTATCGCGGTGATGATGGCCGTCCCAACATGCTGGAGGCCATGCTGCCGGAGCAGATCACGCAGACGCTGCTTGATGGCTTCCCGTTCTTCGGTGGCGCGATCGCGCTGATCCTCGGCGTGCTCGCGGTTGGCAGCGAGTTGGGCTGGGACACGTTGAAGACGCTGTTCACGCAGCGCCCCGGGCGCGGCGTAGTTTTCACGGCGAAGATGGCCGCCCTGGCAATCATGCTGGTGCCCTTCGTTGTTTCCCTCTTCGCCTTCGGCGCGATCGCCGGTGTGGTGATCGCCCGCCTTGAGGGCGTCGACATCATCTGGCCGGATACAACGACGGTGATCCAGGGGATGCTTGCGGGGTGGCTTGTCCTCGCGGTGTGGGCGTTGGTCGGCGTGCTGCTTGCAGTGGCAACACGCGGAACCTCGCTGGCGATTGGGTTCGGCATCCTCTACACGCTGGTGATCGAGGGGCTGATCAGCGCGCTCGCAGGCTCCGTGAACCAGCTTGAACCAATCGTCGACCCCTTCCTGCGTGCGAACACGTACTCACTGGTGCGACCGCTCGGAGGTGCCGGTTCAGGGACCGGTGACAGCGCGGCGACGGACGGCCCTGGTGCCTTCTCCGGTCCCTACGTCGATGAGTTGCAGGCGCTGGTGGTACTGATGGTCTACATGGTGATGTTCATTGGCGTTTCGGCATGGCTGCTTCGGAAGAGGGACGTCGCATAGGGGACTCCAATGCCGAGCCTGCGCATCGCATTGGACCTCAACGTGGCCACCAGGGAACCTGTCGTTCCAGCCTTTTCGAGGAATCCTTGCAGCCGGCAAACGGATTGCAGAGCCAGCACAAGGGTTCCTCGACTGCGTCCGTCTCTCATCGATCGCCTTACCGGTGCCGGACCACGGGAAGCTATTGAGGGATGCGCGTGGTACGGGACAGTGGAATTTTGCATGCAATCGTCACATACTAGGCGCTGCTGCACGACATCGGGCCGTTGTGTGTCTTCCAGGAATGGACGCACCAGCGGAGGTGGTCCGCAATGATTCTTGACCCGTGGCGATGCAGCGGACGAGGTCACTCATGCCTAGCAACAACGTCAACGCCAAATCCGTTGAACACCGGGAAATGTATCGACATAACAGGAACGATACGCGTCAAAACGACATACGCCACCCCGAAGCAGAAGAGCTGGACACACTCAACGAGATCGTCTCTCCCGGGAACGAGCGAGAGGATGCAACTACCGCCGGGGTGCTTCGACCCGACGAAATCCAGGCCCACTTTACCGATTCCGCAGATCAGTGGACCGTCGATGTCGGGATAGATGTCGTCGGCTCGTGCGGTCACAAGATCGGCGAGGTCGTGGATGTCCGTGACGATTATCTGGTCGTCGAGAAGGGCTTCTTCATGCCGGAGGACGTTTTCGTTCCAAAGAGCGCCATCGCCGACGTCGACCCACACCACCTGACGTTGAACGTCACCAAGAACACGGCCGACCATTCTCATTGGGACGAAGATCCCGAGGAGCCCACTCCGCCACGCCCAACTGCGGCGAGCTGAGATCCCTCCCGGGGTTGCGACGCAACGCGTCTGATAGGCTTACTGCAGGAGTGAGGCGGCGGAACTGCAGACGCCACCGAACCTGAGGACTGCCTGCAGCGGCGAAGCATCTCCGGAGTCGCCCATGCGGAACTTGCTCGGCCGCCTCAACACCAGATCATCTGATGACCTGGTGCGGATCGCCCGTTTCTGGCAGGTTTCCCTCCCTGGGACAGACCGTGGTCGTCATGTCGGTGCTCTTTACCGGGTCATGACCGACATTCGTGCCTGCCGCACCGCCTGGTCCCGGTTCGACTCCACCTCACAGGACATCATCCGCATGCTTGCCAGCTCGGAAGCTGGCCCCCGCACCGTAGCCGAGATGACGGAACAGCTTGGACTGCCAGGGAAATCCGTGCGTGGGGCTGCGGTCCAACTCTTTCGGCTGGGTGTGGTCTCTATACAGGGAGACAATCAGGAAATCCCAGTTGGGGAAAGTCCCCGGCTCTTTTTGCCACGTGAGCTTGGGCAGTATTTTCGTCGGATTCTGGACGAGATCGACGCGGGCGATCAAAGTGACGAGCCGCTCCGCACCTTGCTCGAGGCGCGGGACGATGCTGACCTCGAGGAGACCGCGATACTCTGGGGTATCAAGGTCATCCCCGGTTTGCGACGCAGGCAGGAGCTTGTCGGCGATATTCTCCAGCAGGTGAGCATGAAGCGGCAGGCGGACAGTGTGGTCGAGTCCCTCAAACGCCCGGCGCGCGCGCTGTGGGACGTCGTTCGGGAGCAGGGGGCGGAAGGGCCGGTTTCGTTCGTCGAAGCCGTGGATGCTGCCGGTCTCACCGTTCCCGATGCGCCGGACAGCAGGGCTGTGGTAGCAGGTACCATCCTTCGGGACGCACTCATCGATCTTGAAACCTCGGCATTGGTACTCCACACCTACCTGGACGATGGCAGCCGCGCGCTTTTTGTGCCGCAGGAGATCCTGAAACCCGGAACGGTCGCGACGGCGGTGCCATTGCGCACACTGCAGCCACTCGACCCGCAGACGGTGCCCGAGCCGGAGCAGCTGCATCCCTTCGCGTTGGCATGGGATCTCCTGACTGTTGTGCGGGAGCTCACCGACAGGGGAGCGCCTGTTTGGGTACCTGGCGAGACGCTCTCGCTGACATGGCAGCGGAAACTCAATCGCCGTCTCTGGTTCGGGCGGGAGGAGATTCCACCGGATGGATATCTCGGGATGCTGCTCTACCTGGCACTCGGAGCCGGCGTGCTTGAGCCCGGTCCACCTGTTTCCGGGGTAGGTAGCGACAAGAATGCCGTACGGCCAGTGCCATCCAGCAAGGTCCGGCACTGGCGGGGCCGAAGCTTCGGCCAGCAGACCGCTGCCCTGCGCGACGTCTGGCTCGTGGCCGATCAATGGATTGAGGGGCGGGAGCGCGAGCAGATTGACGTTTGGGGTGCAGACTGGCAGGGGTTCCGCCGTCGTCTCATTGGCGCCTTGCGAGAGATCGAAGGTGACGAGTGGTTTCTCGCCAGCGATGTTGCCGGACGCATCGCGGAGCAAAACCCGGGGCTGATCGGATCGACCTTCACCGCAGCCTCGTCGCGTGGCGGTGGGCGCCGCGGAGACGCGCGTACTGCAGTCATTGCGCAGATCATCGAGGTGGAGCTGCAGACGGCGATGCATTGGCTGGGCTTTGTCGAGATCACCCAAATCGCAAAAAAGGGCCTGGCGATGCGTGTCACCGATGCCGCCCGTATGGCCGCCGGGGATGCCCGCGCCGTGCCGGAGTTACCCGAGCCTGCCAGTGATGAACCGGTACTCACCGTGGATGATGCCGGATTGATCGTGTTGCATCGTCCGGCGCCGGTGCATATCTGGTCGCTGACCGCATTTGGTGATGCCGAAGGTTTACGGCCAGAGGCGACCTACCAGCTGCGGCCGGGATCGGTTGGGCGGGCGCTCGCTGCCGGATTCGACCTCGAGCAGATCATGACCTATCTCGAGCATCAGGGTGGGAAATCTGTCCCGAATGGACTGACTCACCTGTTGCGCGAGTGGACGGCGGGGTACAAGCGCGTTCGGATGCGCCGGGCGGCCGTGTTGACACCGGATTTCGAAACCGGCATCGACGAGTTACGCACGATCGTCAAGGAAGCGAAACTGGACGTCATTGACGCCGGTAACGTGCCACAGGACGGCTTGGTCGTTCTCCTCCCAGCGACCGGAGAGGATTCCGCCACCGCCGAGGAGACGCTGCAGGCGGCGCTTCGTGCCGCCGGATACGCCGGCCAATGGGTGACCGACAAGCGCACGCATTAGGATGGCGGTTCTGTCCTCTTGTTGCCGCCGGTGCAAGTTCCCTAACTCCGTCATTCAGAGCGCAGCAAGGGCTCGCGCTGCTTCTCGCCCTGAGGGCTCGGCCATGAGAATCCTACGCGAAGCGGTGCGGGCAGCCGGATGTTCCCGAAAGCAGCCCTCCATTCATCCCAACCCCCTCCGTCATCCTGGGCAGGGCGAAGGATCCCCCGGCGAAGCCGGTCCACGCTTGAGGCTGGTCGCAGGTTGGCTGTGTAGGCGAACTGTCCGTATGGCCGCACCTGCCCACCCCCCCCGTCATTCTGACCCTGAGCAACGTCGAAGGGGAAGAATCCTACGCGAAGCGCATCGGCGGCATCTCCCTCACGGGTGGTGCGCCACATTTGCAACTACCCCATCACCAACGCCTCGTCCGCTGCATCTCATGGGATTACGCGTCCTGCCTTGGCCCCCGGGTATACTTTTAATTCAAATGGTGCGGCAGGCATCGCCACGACCGCACCTGTATGACACCCATCATCAAAGGAACATCCCTGCATGTCAGACACTATCGTTGCGCGTGACGGCATGGCCGTGACATCGTCGGATCGTCCGGTCAGCATCCCCGAGGATATGGCGGAGGTTCGCGTTCGTTTCGCGCCAAGCCCGACCGGGTCGCTGCACATCGGTGGCGCCCGCCTCGTCATGTACAACGTGCTCTTCGCCCATGGGGAGGTGCCCCGGCTCGGCAAGCGCGGCTCGTTCATCCTCCGCATCGAGGACACGGATCAGAAGCGACTGGTCGAGGGCTCGGTCCAGAACCTCATGGACGGCCTTCGCTGGCTCGGCCTCGACTGGGATGAGGGGCCGGATGTTGGTGGCCCCTATGGGCCCTATGTGCAGAGCGAGCGGAAGCACTCCTACAAGGAAGCAGCCGGGCATCTGGTGGCGACTGGCCATGCCTACCATTGCTTCTGCTCCCCGGAGCGATTGCAGGCTGTTCGCGAGGAGCAGCAGCGCCAGAAGCTGCCCCCGGGATACGACCGGCACTGCCGGAACCTCTCCCCCGGCGAGGTCCAGGCAAAGCTCGACGCGGGCGAGAGCCACGTCATCCGCTTCAAGATGCCGCTAGAGGGGGAGACCCGCTTCATCGACCTGCTCCGCGGCGAGATCGTCTACCAGAACGACAAGATCGACGACCTTGTCATCCTGAAGGGTGATGGATTCCCGACCTACCACCTGGCGGTAGTGGTGGACGACCACGAGATGAATATCACCCACGTGACCCGCGGCCCGGAGTGGATCCCGACCGCGCCGATCCATGTGCAGCTCTACAAGGCGTTCGGCTGGGATGCACCGATCTTCGCCCATATGCCACTCATTCTCTCGCCGACCGGTGGCAAGCTCTCCAAGCGCCACGGTGGTGTGTCCCTGAACGACTTCCGGGAGGCCGGCTACCTGCCAGAAGCGCTGCTCAACTATTTCGCGCTTCTGGGCTGGAGCCTGGACGGCAAGACCGAGATCTACTCATTCGACGACTTGCTGGAGCATTTCACACTGGAGCGCGTCTCCTCGTCGCCAAGCACCTTTGATAGGGACAAGCTTGACTGGCTGAACCAGCAATGGATCAACCATCACCTCACGGTGGAAGATCTCGCCCTCCGCGTCCTGCCGATCCTGATAGGGGCCGGTATGGTTGCCGACGGACCGGTCGATGAGACGCATCCGCAGTTCGCGCAGGTGAAGGAGGCCTCTGCCCTGCTCAAGGATCGCATCAGGTTCCTGACCGAGGCACCGGATCTGATGTCCTATTTTCTGCAGGACGAGTTGGAGGACTACGATGCCGCATTGCTGGTGCCGAAGAAGGTTGAGCCACAGCAGGCCCTGACCGCGCTTGAAGCGGTGCAAGAGATGCTGCCGGAGCTCGATCTCTCCAACGTGGAGAACACCGAGGCGAAGCTGAGAGCGCTTGCCGACGATCTCGGCATGAAGGCCGGGCAGCTCTTCATGCCAATCCGCGTTGCCGCGACGGGCCGCACCCAGTCTCCGGGGCTCTTTGAGACGCTCCGCACAATCGGTCAGGACCGGGTGAGCACCCGGGTCGATGCCGCGGTCACAAAACTGCGTGAGTATGTAACAGCGGCTTAGCGCCAGGCGGCGCCTGCGGTCATCTCGCGAATGGCCGAATGTTGCATGCATTCCCGCTTGCGGGTCATCCCTGTAACCCCGTTGGAGGATTACGTTCACCCGTGGATCAACAAAGCACAACACACATCAATCTCATTCGGCACGGCGAGACGGACTGGAACGTCGAGCATCGCTATCAGGGCTCAACCGATATTCCGCTCAACGACCTGGGCCGAAAGCAGGTGAAATGGCTTGCCGACTCCATGCGCGATGAGTCGTGGGACGTCATCTACAGCAGTCCATCGATGCGCGCCTTCGATACCGCTAGGGCAGTCGCTGCCGCTATTGGCATTGAGGAGGATGCAATCATCAGGGATCGTCGCCTGATGGAGCGTGGGTACGGCGAGGCCGAGGGCCTGACGCTTCCGGAGCGCGAGGCGAAATGGCCGGAAGGCGAGTGGCCGGGCCTGGAGAGCTGGGAAGAGGTGGCGGAGCGCACGATGAAGACCCTCCACTCCGCCGTTCAGGACAACCCGGGCAAGCGCATTCTCATCATCTGCCACGGTGGTGTCATCAACGCGATCCTGGCAACACTCTCCGAGGGCGAGATCGGTACCGGCAAGACCGTGATCGACAACACCAGCCGCACGACGCTCGACGTCACCGGCAATCTCTGGACGATCGGTGATGTGAACAACATCGATCACTTGGAGAGCCTTGCCGCCGTCGATTGACCCGATACCGGGCACTCCCCTGGGCCCGTACAGGCTGGCTTCACTTCGCAAGGCCAAACCTGTACGGGCTTTCTGTTCTCATGGAAGGACGACCCACGCATCCAGCCTGCGCCTGGTCTGTGGCGACGAATCCCCTGCATGCTTCGCCTGATCCCCAAGGAGGGCCGCACCCGACCGCCTGCATGCAATGCAGGCGGTCCCGGTACCCCAAGACGCCCCCCGTGCCATCCATGTAGGGTTCATTGGGAGGTGCCCCCCCGGCTATTGCAAACCCGAGAGAAAACCCCAAGCCAGGCACCCCATAATCAGTAAATTTAAAGATGCGAGCCAAGCACTTTTTACTCATAATCGAAAAAAGTCCTGATGG
>JAUJLY010000016.1 GCA_030447145.1 Thermomicrobiales bacterium | reverse complement strand
TCGAGCTACCAAGCAGATCCGCTGAAGAACGACCCCCAGTTGGTAGGCTCGGCACCAGGAGCTCCTGTTGTCATTCCCCCACGTGCTGGCCGCCACCAATACCAATCCCGCCTGGGATTATCTGTGCTGGAACGGGACTCGATAAACCACGGATGTTCGTCAGATGTGTGGTTGACAACCAGGTCCATCAGGATCTTGATGTTTCGCCGGTGAGCCTCCTGCAGCAGCCTGTCAACATCCTCCAGCGTCCCAAACATCGGATCGATATCCTGGTAGTCACTGATGTCGTAGCCATTGTCGTCTTGGGGGGAGCGATAGATCGGGGAGAGCCATACGACATCGACACCGAGCTCGGCCAGGTAATCCAGGTTCTCGATGATGCCCGGGACATCACCTATGCCGTCGCCGTTCGAATCCGCTAAGCTCCGTGGATAAATCTGGTAAACCACGGCGTGTTTCCACCAGA
Organism: Thermomicrobiales bacterium; assembly: GCA_030447145.1. Classification (GTDB taxonomy): domain Bacteria; phylum Chloroflexota; class Chloroflexia; order Thermomicrobiales; family UBA6265; genus UBA6265. The sequence continues at coordinate 16,657 of JAUJLY010000016.1, read as the reverse complement.
CGTCAACATCGTGGGACACGCTTGATTCGCCTGGAGATTCGCTACGATCACTCAAGGTGATACCTTTCTTTCAACCACCGCGGTGCTCCATCAGGGACACAAGGTACCGTCGCGGCTGCGAAAAGGGTGCTCGGGCCCGCCCTTTAGACCGTATCACCAGAAACCACGGGATCAGGCGCTGAGCTCCTCGTTGCCGCGTCGCTCGACATCGCAGATCGTTCCGCCGCCAAGGACTTCATCGCCGCGATAGAAGACGACGGCCTGGCCAGGAGAGGCGATTGGTCCCCTATCCCCCAGCAGGGTGATATGGGCGGTACGCCCCCCGGACGATTCAAGCTGGATCCGGGCAGCGCTTGGCACACCCCTGTAGCGTACGACGATCTCCGCATCGAATGGCTCATGCGGCCAGCCACCGGATGCCATCGCCACGCCATCGACCCGCAGCACCTTCGCCTCGGCATCCTCGCGATCGCCGACGACAAGCTGGTTTGCATCCGTATCAAGGTGCAGCACAAAGTAAGGCTTCGGCGCGGCAACGCGTATACCCCGGCGCTGGCCGACCGTGTGATTCACCAACCCATTATGCTGGCCGATCACCTTGCCGGCTTTCGTCACGATCTCTCCTGGCTTCGTCACATCCGGGCGCCGCTCCGCGACAAAATCGGCATAGGAGCGGTTCCCGACGAAGCAGATCTCCTGGCTCTCGGCCTTGTCGGCAACAGGGAGACCATACGCATGCGCCAGGCGGCGCGTCTCCGGCTTGGTCAGCCCACCAAGCGGGAACTGGATATAGTCCAGCTGCTCCTGATTGAGCGTATAGAGGACGTAACTTTGGTCCTTCCGATTATCCAGCGCGCGATAGAGGCGATGTGGAATGCCAGACGCCAGGTCGCCACGCTCGATGCGTGCGTAATGCCCGGTCGCGAGACAGTCCGCGCCCAGCAACTTCGCGCGCTGAACCAGATGGCGGAACTTCACATGCCGGTTGCACTCAAGACACGGGTTCGGTGTCCGGCCCGCGGCGTATTCATCGATGAATTTCTGGATGACAGCGCCGCCGAACTCCATCTCCATATTGATGGCGTAGAACGGTACACCGATCGTCGCGCAGGTGGCTCGGGCGTCATCCATCGCGGGGATGCCGCAGCACGGATTCGCCCGGTGATCCTCATCCTCCGGAGAGAAGAGCCGCAAATTCATGCCGACGACGTTGTAGCCGCGCTCGCGCATGATCAACGCCGTCACTGCGCTGTCGACGCCACCGCTCATCGCCACGACCACGGTTTTGCCCACGCCGTCCCGAGGACCGATCTTCCCTTGGCTGAGGAGGTCGGCGACATCGGCCAGATCGGCGGCTGGCAGGGTCGTCTCGAATGTCTCGGGCATGAAGGTGCTCATAGCGGGTCTGACCTGGCAGTATGCGGAAATGCGGGGTGGCAAGGCACTGAAGGGATGAACATACGACCCACGGATGCCCGCAGGGTTCAATCCCAGAGTGTAGCAATATCTCCAGGAGAACCCAACTTCTACCCGGGCAGCGAGGAGAGTGTCACCTCCACATCACCATATTATGGGATACTCGAACAGACGCTCCCGGCACGGTCAACCGAGAAAAATCGCCGAGGGGCTGGACAGGCGCACGAAGTGTACGTACACTCTTCTCTCCGGGCCCTTGCGTCTGCAACCGGTGGGGAGAGGAACGACAGCATGAGCATCTGGTATGCGGGAGATCCCGGCGTGTCGGCTCCGAGAGAGCACAACCCATCTGACACTACTGGCGCCAGCGACGCCAGTATCAACGTCAATCAGCTCTGGCAGACCGTGCTCTTCGATCTTGAGTCCCGGATATCCCGGAGCGCCTTCGACAACTGGTTTCGACAGACAAGCCTTGCCGGCGTGGACAACGACATCGCGGTTATCCACACCCCCAACGCCTTCAGCGCCTCGACGCTGCAGGGTCGCTACGCATCGCAGGTCGAACGGGCTCTTTCCGACGTGATTGGCCGCCGCATTTCGGTCGAATTCGCCGTGAATCACGAGATGGCTGACCGTCCGGGCCGCGCCCGGGCGACGCAAACGGCACGATCTACCGGCGACTCTGCTGTTCCCCCGCCCCCCAAATCGGTACGCCGGCCCGAAAGGGTTGCCGACAGGAGCCTGACGGGGCTCGGTAATCGACAACTGGTGCTGGAATCCTCCGCCCACGGTCTTGTTCCACGCCTGACCTTCGAGACATATGTTGTCGGTTCATCGAACCGGCTGGCACACGCGGCCGCCCAGGCGATCGCGGAGCAGCCGGGCGCCCAATACAACCCCTTCTTTGTCCATGGCGGCGTTGGTCTCGGCAAGACGCACCTTCTCCATGCCGTGGGCCATCGGGCCCTTGAGCTCAGCCCCGATCTCAAGATCATGTACGTCACGTCAGAGACGTTCACCAACGACGTGATCAACGCGATCCGCAGCCAGCGCATGGAGGACTTTCGCGGCCGCTATCGCTCGATCGACATCTTGATGGTGGATGACATCCAATTCATCGCCGGCAAGGAGAGCACCCAGGAGGAGTTCTTCCACACCTTCAACGCGCTCTACCAGAACGGCAAGCAGGTGATCGTCAGCTCCGATCAGCCCCCTCGTTCCATTGCAGCGCTAGAAGAGCGGATGCGCTCCCGGTTCGCCGGCGGGCTGATCGCGGATGTGCAGTCGCCTGACTTTGAGATGCGCACAGCGATTCTCCGCACCAAGGCCGACGAGCTTGGCGTCAACATGCCCCCGGATGTCATCGAGTACATCGCCCATCGCGACCAGACGAACATCCGCGAGCTCGAAGGCGCGCTGAACAAGATCCTGATGATGGCCCAGCTCTACAACCGGCGCCTGAACCTGACCCTCGCCATGGAGGCCCTGACCGACGCCTCGAACACGCAGCGCCGGGCGAAGACAACCGCCTCGGACGTGGTTGATGCCGTGGCGCGTCATTTCCAGGTGCAGGAGAAGGACATCAAGGGCCGCCAGCGAACGCGGGATATCGTCTTCCCACGCCAGGTTGCCATGTACCTCCTCCGCGAGGAGACCGATATCTCACTGGAAGAGATCGGCCGCTTGATGGGTGGACGCGATCACACCACGGTGCTCCACGGAATCAAGAAGATCGAGGCGGTGCTCGACACGGATGTCCAGCTGCGTGCCTCCATCATGGCGATCAGGGAGGACCTCCTTACCGGGCAGGAGTAGGCGAAAGGCTGTGCTCTGTACCGCCAGACTCACGCTCCAGGGATGGTTATCCTGAGGGGCTGACAGCGTATCGTGGGGTCCCGTTGCGCCCCTCATGTCCAGGGTTCGTGATCGTGAAGGACAGGCGAAGGACGTCAACGTGATCCAGTCCCACGAGGGTTCACCCGTGATCGATCCTGACCTCGCCGCACGATTTCCGGCTCTCGCCGGGGGCGTTCGCTGGCGCAACACCTCCCTCATTGGCTGTCACCTGGTAACCGGAAAACCGGATTCGACCCGACTCCAGAGCGTTAATATGGTTCCCTTTGTCGGCGACCGCGTGATCGTTATCGCCTTGGCAGACGGCCAAATCATGCTCCCTGGCGGCACACGCGAGTGCGGCGAAACCCTGCTGCAGACTATCTCTCGCGAGATGCGGGAGGAGACGGGCTACGCCCTTGATTCCTGCTTCCCATTCGCCGTACTGGAATGCATCTCTTTCGACGCTAAGCCGTGGCGCGACTACCTCGTACACCCGCAATTCGAGCGTCTCGTCTGCTTGGGCGAGGTGCATCGCGTGGGAGTGCTGGAGAATCCCCAAGGGGCCGAGCAGGTTGCCCGAATCGAAGTCCTGGAAGTGAACGAAGCCATCGCATTCCTCCACGATGCCGGCCGTCCTGAGCTCGCCGATCTCTACCGGCTCGCCGCGGAAATCCGTGAGACCACCCACGGGCTAGTCGACTTGATGATTGACGCCGATCGGCTGGCTATCTAGCATGGCGGTGATCACGTAATCGCAGCTCCATGAAAGGACCCTCCATGGCCCGGCTCGGCGTCATAACCGATGAGATCAGCGAGGATCTTGAAACCGCCCTCGATGTCTGCACCGACCTCGGCATCAGGGACATTGAGCTTCGCAGTATCTGGAATACGAGCGTCGTCGAGCATGATGACTCGTCGATCCAGGCCATCGCCGACACCATCCGTGCACAAGGGTTTGCAGTCTGCGGTATCGCCTCGCCCTTCCTCAAGTGCCACATGTCTGGTGACGGTGGTGCAGCAGGTGCGCCCCACTCGGCGAAAGCCGCGACGCGAAATGAGCAGTGGGACATCCTGGCGCGTTCACTGGATATCGCCTCTCGCCTCGATGCGCCCATGGTGCGCGCCTTCAGCTTCTGGAGAGTGGATGACCCGGGATCCGTTCGGGAGGAGATCCTCGAGATTCTGCAGGAGGCAACCACCCGCACGAGGAGTGCTGGCCGCCTGCTCGGCCTGGAGAACGAATATGCATGCAATATCGCCACCGGGGAGGAAGCCGCCTGGTATCTGGAACGCATCCCGGATCCGACCTTCGGATTAATTTGGGATCCCGGCAACGAGGCCGCCCTGGGTCATGCTCCGATTCCGGGAGGGTACAAGGCGGTCAGGGAGCGAATCCATCACATCCATCTCAAGGATGCCGTTCGCCTCGGCGAACCAGTGGAATTTACCGTCATCGGTGACGGGATCATCGGGTATGAGGAGCAGTTCCGGCTGCTCAAACGTGACGGCTATGAGGGCGTGCTCTCGCTCGAGACACACTTCGATTCGAAGAGCCAACGCGAAGGCGCAACTCGTGCCTGTGCACGCGCAGTGCGCGCTATCGCGACTCAGGCAGGGTTACCGGTCGACCTGTCGTGAGCGAGATCGCCGCGGACCATTTTCAATCGTACGGACGCATTGTGGATCGCTTCGTCCGATGGGCAACGGCGCAACCCGCTATCGAGGCCGCGATGGTGGTCGGCTCCCGAGCGCGGACCAACCATCCCGCTGACGCCTGGTCGGATCTCGATATCGTCGTCTTCGCCACCCATCCTGAAATCTTGCTTGCAAATGATGCGTGGCTGCATAACGTCGGCGACCCGGTGATCACCTACGTTGAAGCCACGGCGGTTGGCGCCTGGCAGGAACGACGTGTGCTCTTCGAAGGAGTGTATGATGTCGACTTCGCGGTCGTACCGGCAGACCTGCTCAACGCACTCAATACCATGCAAGCGGGCGATCCGCTTCACGCGGAGATCGGAGCAACCATCGTCCGTGGCTACCGCGTGCTGATCGACAGGAACCACCGACTCACGTCCAGCCTTCGTCGAATCACAACCCTCGCTGAGCTTGAACCTGCCCCTCCCACCCAGGAACTGATCGACGAGACGATCAACGATTTCTGGTACCACTGCGTCTGGATCGCCAAGAAGCTCCGCCGTGGCGAGTCGATCGTCGCTCACGAATGCCTCGATGGACATCAACGCCGCCTGCTGATGCGCCTCATCTGCTGGCACTCGGAGCAGAAGGGAACGCTCTGGCATGGAAGCCGGTTCATGGAAGAGTGGGCACCTGAGGAGATAACGATGCGACTGGCGACGACCTGGGCAGAGCATCAGACCGAAAACATCCTGTGCGCGCTTAGGAAGATGATGGATTTGGTTGCGTGGTTGACGGAGGAGATCGCAAACGCCTATTCCCTGAAGGAGATGCCGGTCGCTTCCGAGGTTGCCGCGCGACGATGGGTGGTCGAGATTTCGACGTTGCCGCCTCCCGGGGAGTCGCACTTCAAGCCTCGCGCCGGGTGATAGGCGCCTTACCGGCGCCCCCCTTCGGTGAAACGGTTACTATATCGACTGGTATGCGTGATCATCGGCTACGGAGCGCAACCGATCGGTTATCGCCGTCCAGACCGGACATCGCAGGTCTTCGCCATGGCCTGACCATACATTTGTACCGATATTCGACCCAATTGATGCGTCCTGGCTCCCACGGCCGAATGGCCACCAGAGCTTCGACCCAATGCGTCTGTCTACAATGCTGATCACCTTGCTATGCCCGGGCGAGGAGCCGCAACGAGATCACGTCCACGCCAGACGTTACTGTGGAGTAGTCACGGTTCATGAACGAGAAGACCACTGCGACAGCGAGCGATACTGTCGCCAACGTCCACGCCGAGGCGCAGGAAGTTGCCGAGGAAACCCGCGAGGAAACTGTCCTTGCCTTTATCGAGATTCCACGGGGCAGCCGTAACAAGTACGAATTCGACGAGGAGAGCGGCACATTCTTCCTTGACCGTGTCCTCTACTCCTCAGTCCACTACCCCACGGATTACGGCTTCATCCCCGACACACTCGCGGACGATGGCGACCACCTCGACGTCTGCGTGCTCATGACCGAGCCGTCGTTCCCGGGTTGTACGATCGTGGCGCGTCCCCTCGGGGGCCTCGACATGAGGGATGAAAAGGGCGAGGACTTTAAGCTCCTCGCAGTTCCGGTCAACGATCCCCGCTTCGCCCACTACAAGTCGCTCGACCAGGTTGGCAAGCACTGGCTGCGCGAGATCGAAACCTTCTTCGCTACCTACAAGCTGCTTGAGAACAAGGAAACGAACATCCTTGGTTGGTACGGCCTGGATTTCGCCCGTCAGCAGATCGAGACAAGCCGCGAGAACTATCGTAACTCCAGGGCGGCCGAGCGAATCGAGAAGAACGAGAAGATCTGATCCCCTGTGACGACCTGACCGGTATTGACGGGCAGGCTATACTTCCTTTTAGAAAGTATTAGGGTGCGGGGCATGGAGCACATTCTCCGCATTGGTCACGGAGTAATTCATCCATGAGTACAGACGAGCGGCGGCTCAGCGGCTTCCGCGAGCGCAAGGACACCTTTTTCAGGGAGCAGGAGCAGTCTCCCCTTACACAGGAGCAGAAGGCAACGTTCACGGGCCTTTCCTACTTCCCGACGAATCCCGATCTCTCGCTGATCCTGGAGCTGGATAAAAGCGGTGACGGCATCGGCGAAGAGATCACGGTCGGCACGATGACTGGCGAGCCGAAACAGTACATCCGCATTGGGCGCATCAGGTTCGAGGTGGATGGTGAGGAGGCGACGCTTTCCGTTTTCCAGGACGCAAAGACAGGAAAGCTGTTCCTGCCATTTCGCGACACCACGGCCGATGACGAGACCTATTCTGTCGGCCGCTATCTCGATCCCAAGGTGCGGCCTGATGGGCGACTGGTGGTCGATTTCAACATGGCGTACAACCCTCACTGTGCATACAACAGTGGTTGGTCGTGCCCGATCCCGCCGTTTGAGAATCGCCTGAAGGTACCGATCCGCGCCGGGGAGCTCATCCCGAACATCCCTCACGAGTAACAATCAGGCAAAGACCCCGGGCACTGGTGTCCGGGGTCTTTGCCTGCATAGTCAGTGCTGATCCAGGGGCTGAGCTGGCGATCTAGAACCTCGTCCTTGGGAGCAGTTGGATCGCATGTCGTGCCTCTCGTGCCTCCGGGCTGGATGATGCGTCCACTTACAACGCCCTTCGTTCCCAAGGACCGACCCAGAATCACGTCTCCGGGAGCACTATGTCCACCGATGCAGTGACCGCATCGTCGCCGGGAGCCGTTACACGTACCTCAAGTTCACCTAGCGGAAAGAGACGGGCTGGATCCCGGGTAAACTGGAATGTTGCCCACCCCTCCTGCAGATCCTGCTGGGCCGTGACTTGCATTGTCGCCTGGGGAACCTCCACGCCGTCGATCGACCACGTGGCTGTCAGCACCGTGCCCGCCTGTACTTCCCCGATTTCCACTGCGGCGATGATCGCAGGGACATCGTTCGGGAAGGAGGTCACCTCGTTCTCCGGGGCCCGCGTCTCCGGGTCGACGCTGGTTGTCCATGTAATACCCACCAGGTCGGCAGCAGCCGGCGGAGTGGTCACAGCGCTCAGGGCCGCATCCGTTTGCTCCTGGCCCACACCACCATTATCAGAGCCGCCACAAGCAGCGAGTGCCAGCACGCTGGCCGCCATCACCGCCAGAACCGTGCATCTCCCCTTCACCTCCGCTCCCCAGCCGGTCGTCACCAATTCCCCCAAATATGGAAAAATAATCGAGCAGCGCGAACCTCAAATGCGCTCGACCGTCATACCGTTCTCACCGTTTATCAACGATGGCCACGCTGGCATGCCAGTTGTCATGCCCTGCGCCTCGCCGCGACGATTGTACTTTCCCGGAGGACGCCTCCGGCATTCACAGGAACTCACCATGTCTTCCAGAGACGACCATAATCCCGGGCTCCCGGTAGATGTGACCATTCAGCCGGAGCGCCGCGATCGTGCTCAAGGACGGGCCACCGCTGACCAGAACCTGCTCTCATGGTCCAGGGATGACCGCGAGAAAGCAGCAGCCTTTACCCATAGTGACCCGTGGAGGGTCCTGCGCATCATGGGCGAGTTCGTCGCCGGATTTGATGCACTTGCTGAAATCGGCCCGGGTGTGACCATCTTCGGTTCGGCACGCATTGCCGAGGGGGAGCCCTTCTACGAGCAGGCATGGGAACTCGGCAGGCGTCTCGCATCGGCCGGTGTCACGGTCATCACAGGCGGCGGGCCGGGCATCATGGAGGCGACCAACCGTGGCGCATTTGAAGCCGATGGAGAGTCCGTTGGGGCGGGCATCGAGCTTCCATTTGAGATGGGGCTGAACAGCTACGTCAATGTCGGGATGGAGTTCCGATACTTCTTTGTGCGTAAGGTCATGTTCGTAAAGTACGCCTCCGGCTTCGTCTTCTTCCCCGGCGGTTTTGGTACACTCGATGAACTCTTCGAGGTGCTCACGCTCATCCAGACTGGCAGACTCGATCGCGTACCCGTCGTGCTCTTCGGCAGCAACCATTGGCGCGGACTGCTCTCCTGGTTTGATGACGTCTTGGAGCGGGATGGAAGGATCTCGCCCAATGACCAGGGCATCTTCACGATCACGGACGACATTGAAGAGACGGCCCGGGGTTTGATTGAGGCGGCACTAAAGTCCAACGGCATCCATGAAGCTGAGCCGACATCAATCCCGGCGCCGCCCCGTTAGAACCCGGCAGGATTGGCTACTAAAATCCTAATATCAAGCGACCCCCTGATGGTGGCATCTGCATCGAAATTTCGCATGGTTACGGCTTTTTCTTGTGCACGGTTCGCCTTCGGGCGGATCGGACTTCGGTAGCAGAACATCCCCGCCTGCGGTACTATGACGGCGCAGGTGCGAGACAAGTTGGTCATGTAGGCTGCGTGACCCTGTGTCCTCACAGCGCAACATCCTGTACCTGCTCACATCCCTATGGAGATAATGTCGCATGCGACAACACCGAGTGGCGGATCCCCGGGCCGAACACGATACAACCGACGAGGTACCGCTGCTTCCGTTCCGGAACATTGTTGTCTTCCCGCGAAATGTTGTGACGCTGCAAGTCGGCCGTCCGCGCTCGATCCATGCCGTCGAGGAAGCGATGATCACCGGCCGCATGATTGCGATCACCGCGCATCGCGACCAGGATATCGACGACCCCCGGCCGAGTGACCTCTTCGATGTCGCAACCCTTGGCAGTATCCTCACCGTCGACCGCCAGCCTGGCGGCAACCTTCAGGTTGTCCTTGAAGGCATCGGCCGTATTCGCCTGCTCGATATCCAGAACAAGCGCCCCTTCTTCATGGCGACGGTGGAGGAGATCGAGGAACCATCAGTTGACCCCGACGAAGCGGCGGCCATGGTGCGGCATATCCAGGAGCTGACTCTCCGTTACTCGGAGACAAACAGTGAACTCTCCACTGAAGTGCTCGATATGGTGCAGCGCGCGAGCAACCCCGGCCACCTTGCAGACCTCCTGGCGACCCAGGTAATCAAGGAGGTTCCGAGGCGCCAGGAGTTGCTCGAAATCGCGGACCCGCTGCATCGCCTTGAGCGCCTCGGTGCCCTCTTCGCCAGCGAGTTGGAGATAGCGGAGCTTGACCGCAAGATCAAGGACCGCATCCACAAGGAAATGGATGATACCCAGCGGCAGTATTACCTGACCAAGCAGCTGGAGATCATCCAGAACGAGCTCGGTGGCGACGAGGGCAACGAGTACCAGCAGCTCAGGACCAAGATCCAGGAAAGTGGCATACCCGCGTATGCTCAGGAAAAGCTCCAACGGGAACTCACCCGTCTGGAACGCATGCCGAGCGTTTCAGCCGAGTCCACCGTCGTTCGCACCTACATCGAAACCATGCTTGCCCTCCCGTGGGGCGAGCAGACGGAAGATCGCATTGATCTCGGCGAGGCCGAAGAGATCCTGGACCAGGATCATTACGGACTTGAAGAGGTCAAGGAGCGCATCGTCGAATTCCTCGCCGTCCGCTCACTGACCCAGGAGCACGGCACGTTCACTGCCGCCCAGATCTTGTGCCTGGCTGGCCCCCCGGGCGTCGGTAAAACGAGCCTCGGGCGCTCGATAGCCGAAGCAATGGGCCGCAAGTTCGTGCGGGTAAGCCTTGGAGGAGTCCGTGATGAAGCGGAGATCCGGGGACACCGGCGCACCTATATCGGTGCCATGCCCGGCCGCATCATCAGCGCGATGAAGACGGCCGAATCGATGAACCCGGTTATCCTGCTGGATGAGATCGACAAGCTCGCGAGCGATTATCGTGGCGATCCGACCGCGGCCATGCTCGAGGTGCTCGATCCGGAACAGAACTCCCATTTCACGGATCACTACCTCGATATGCCCTATAACCTCTCGCAAGTGCTCTTTATCACGACCGCCAACTACGTCAACCAGATCCCGCGGCCACTCCGCGACCGCATGGAGATGCTGGAGGTAACCGGCTACACCGAAGACGAGAAGATCGAGATCGCCCGTCGTCACCTTTTGCGCCGCCAGCTTGAAGCGAGTGGGCTGCCAGAAAGCGCGGTCGAGATCGCACCGCCGATCTGGCGACAGTTGATCCGCGACTACACGCGGGAGGCCGGTGTCCGTGGCCTTGACCGCGAGGTCGCCCGCCTTTGCCGCAAGATCGCCACGCTGATCGTCCGGGGCAAGACGGATCGCGATGGCAAGATCACGATCACCAGGGAGCGGCTGGAGGAGTTTCTCGGGCCCAAGAAGTACGGGTTCGAGCAGGATCTGGGAGGAAGCCAGGTCGGTCTCGCGATCGGACTCTGGACGACCGAGATCGGCGGCGAGATCATCCCGGTGGAAGTTGCGACAATGCCGGGCCGCGGCAACCTGACCATCACCGGCCAGGCTGGCGACGTCATGCAGGAGTCAGCCCGCGCCGCGCTCTCCTACGCACGCTCCCGCGCCGAGGAACTCAAAATCGACAAGGACTTTCAGGAGAAGCTGGACCTGCACATCCACCTGGCAGAAGGTGCCACGCCAAAGGATGGTCCGTCCGCTGGAATCACCATGGCAACGGCGTTGATTTCCGCCCTCACCCAGCGACCGATCCGCAACGACACCGCCATGACCGGTGAAATCACCCTGCGCGGACGGGTACTCGGCATCGGTGGTTTGCGCGACAAGGCACTTGCCGCCCACCGCCACGGGCTGAAGCGGCTCATCGCGCCGATCGACAATCAGCGCGATATGCGGGAGATACCGCAAAACGTCCGGGAGGAGATGGAGTTCATCTTTGCCTCCAGCATGGATGATGTTATCCAAGCGGCGATTATGCTGGACGTCGAGCAGGCCGATCACCTGCAGACGATGCAGGACCGCGTCTTTACTACCGTCCCCAAGATCCAGCCTGACGCCGTCGACGCCCTTGGCCGCTAATGAATCAGGAGTGTCGCGCTGAACCTCACCACCTTATGGGTGAGGTTCGACTGTGGCTGGAACCAATTTACCGCTGCACCGATGCTGGATGTGAGGATTACCCCGTCCATGGTGTTCATTACTTTCACTGATTGATGGGGACTCCCGGTGAACACTACACTCCGCGCGATTATTGATTTCTATTCTGCCCATCATGGTGTCACCGCGATCGCCCTCGGCGGCTCCCACGCTTCCCGGCAAGCGGACGAGAGATCTGACTACGACGTCTATCTCTTTACCACTGCGCTGATAGACCATGAGACACGTCGTGATCTCGCTCTTCGCTTCGATGTGGCCCCAGAGATTGGCAATTCGTGGTGGGGCGACGATGACGCGTGGAGTGACGGCGACGCAGGATATGAAGTGATGTACTGGGATTCAGCAGATTTCGAGCATGGTCTCCGCCAGGTTATCGATGAGCATCGTCCATCGCTCGGTTACTCGACCTCGTTCTGGTTCACCATGAGAAATGCGTTGCCCCTCCACGACCGGGACGGTTGGCTCTCACGGATGAAGTTGCTGGCGGAGACGCCCTATCCCGAGGAACTGCGACGCGCGATTGTGGCCTTCAACGCACCACTCTTGCGAGGCATCCACGCCTCCTACCGGCACCAGATCGCCCTTGCCGTCGGGCGTAACGATCCGGTGAGCGTGAATCACCGCATTGCCGCGTTGCTTGCCAGCGTATTCGATATCGTCTTCGCACTGACCCGGACATTGCATCCGGGAGAGAAGCGCCAGCTCGCCTGGGTCGCTGCCCTTGGAGAACAGGTGCCAGCATCGCTCGACGAACACATCCGTGGATTGCTCGCCGCCGCCTGTGACACTACTGGCCGCGAGATCATGCCGGCTGTCGATGCACTGTGTCATGACATTGAGCGCATGATTGATGAGGCGGGACTTTCAACACCGTGACCCCGCCTCGCGTGCTCCAGGTATTACCGTACTTCTGAAGCAGCAACTGGCTCCTCCCCGGATGGTGAAGCTTCCGGGCGGGCCATGGTAGAAGTGGTCAAACCAGGCGGGTCCGGGAGTGCAACGGCTTCCTTCAATTCCTCGTGGCCGTGGCATCGCATTTCTTCCGCACCGATCGGCATGCCAAGCAACAGGCTTGCTACCCGGCCTGTTTCCTGCGCGGGTGCGCTGGTCAACAAGCGAAAACTGCCTTCCTGATCACTCTCACCCAACAGGTTCCGGGTCTGGAGCACGTTGATGATCCGGCGGGCTATGGCGGCACCGCTATCGATGATCGCGACTTCTGGTCCGACGAATTCCTGGATCTCATCTCTCAGGAAAGGGTAGTGGGTACACCCGAGTACAACCACATCGACGCCAGCTTCCAGCATCGGGTCCAGCATCGGTCCTACCGTCTCCCTCACCTTGGTACCGCGCAGCGTCCCGGCCTCAACGAGCTCAACCAGCCCGTTCCCCGGCGTCGTCCGGACCTCAACGCCGCTCGCGTGCGTCTCAATCAGCCAGCGGAGCCGGTCTCCGGAGACGGTGCGTGGAGTCGCGAGGACGCCAACCTTCCCCGTACGGGTGATCTCGGCGGCTGGTTTTACCGCGGGCTCAAGACCGACAAAGGAGACGTGAGGAAAGCTAACCCGAAGGAAATCGATGGCCATGGAGCTGGCGGTATTGCAGGCAACAACGATGATCTTGCTGCCTTCCCCGATGAGCAGACGGGAGATCATGTGGCATCTTTGGCGAATCTCCTCCGGGGATCTCGTCCCGTACGGGCAATACGCGCTGTCGGCGTAGTAGGTCACGTCCTCGGCCGGAAGATGCATGCGGACCTCGCGATAAACGCTCAATCCGCCCAGACCAGAGTCGAACATCCCGATCGGCTGCGAGGCCTCGTACATCTCAGGCGTCCTCCGCCCGGGAGCCGAGCTTCCAACTGTGGAGCATCTGCCACTCCAGGGTGTTCCACCAGTCACCCGCCCAGTTCTTGGTCCGAAATGCGAAGAGATGGCAGTACTCGGCGGTGAAAGAATCGGGGCCGATGGGTGTAACCTCGTTGATGTAGGCGAACACCTCATCAAAGAAATCCTCTCGCAGGTCCGCCATGGCAGGCGCCAGGTGGGCGCGAAACCGGTCCATTGCTGGCTCGCGCGGAGTCGCGTGGCAATCGGGATGGATCAAGGGAGCGATGGCATTCCATGCCGACTCGTGCAACGCAAGCAAGGGCGCGTTGACCGAACCATCTGACGTCTCATTGATGTCCAGCACAACGCTGGTGCGGCCATAGGGAACAGGGCCCTTGCTATAGACTGTGAACTCCTCGTGCCCCTCGACGGCAGTATCAAACGCCGCGATCAATTCGGGTATGGCCGCATCCGATCGGAAGAACCCCTTGATCGTCGCATGGGGCATGAATACCCCGCCGCCCACCAGACCAAATTGTCGTCGCAGCAGATCATGCATCTCTGCCTGTGCCCGGCTCATGGCGTACGAGGGACGGAGGGACCATCCAAAGCGGATATCCGGGTTACCCTCGATGTGATCACGGAGCATCAGAGCCCTCCCTGGACCTCATGCACATCTCGTCTGAACTCGTCCTGGTTCACGGCTTTGGCTTCAGGAGCAAGATGGCCTGAACCCTCGACGTTGAGAATAGGACGCTGCGCTTCGGGCAACTCCGCAAAGAAGTGTACTGGCCGCTCCTCTATTCGTGGGAGCTCGTGGCCACTAACCAACGTCAAGGTGCTTACAATCCGTCGGTCCGTTCTCCGCTCGTTCATGAGAACGTCGTAGTAGGCATACGATCCGTCCTCGATCCGGAAGAGCGCAACGTCTGCGCGACTACCCACTGCGAGGGTTCCCGCACCTTCAAGACGGGCAGCTCGCGCCGGGTTGACGGTCGTTCGCTTGACGATCTCTTCCAGTGGCATGCCAAGCATGAGGAACTTTGTCATCGTCGTGGGCATATCGAAGGCCGGGCCCTGCACTGCAGTCTGGTGAATATCGGTCGAGATGGCATCTGGCAGGATGCCGTCCGCGAGCATCTTCTCGGCCACGCCGAAGCTGAACGCGCCCGTACCGTGCCCAATATCGAGGATTAGCCCCTGCTCCTGGAGGCTCCGGATCTCCGGCAACACGTGGCCATCGGGCCCGCAAATTCCCATTGTCCGGCCGGTAAAGCAGTGCGTCAGGATATCGCCCGGCCGCAGGTACGGCAGCAGATCATCCAGTGCTGGCGGACCATCGCCGATATGCGTCATCAGTGGCAGGTCAACCCGATCAGCAAGCTCCCGCGCCCGCTTCATCGGTTCGATACCGACGCCCCGCGTGGTCCGGCTATCCATCCGGATCTTGATCCCCCGGATAATGTCGCGGTTTTGTTCGACCGTCCTGGCGGCGAGGTCCACATCCCAGTAATCGGGATTGGAGAGTTCCCATGTTGGTGCCACCAAACCGATCGAGGAGAGGTGAAGGAAGCAATAGACACGCACCGAGGAGCGACGAGCGATGTACTCACGAAAGCCGGGGAAGCTGTAACCGCCCGCGCTGCCCACATCAATCCATGTCGTGACACCGGACCGCGCTGCGATGGGATTTGCCTCGACGCCCCAGTACGTTGCACCCCAGTAGATGTGTGTGTGCAGGTCGACCAGACCGGGTGTGACGATCTGGCCGCGGGAATCGATCGTTCGCCTCGCGGAGCCTGCGGCGATATTGGATTCCACCGCGGCGACCACGCCGTCGTTAATGGCGATGTCCCTCTGATCCGAGAGCCCGGATGCCGGGTCGATTACATGCCCACCTGCTATCACGACATCGTATTGATGCAGATCATCGCTCACTGCGCGACCTCCCTTTCTGCCCGGTCCTGCACCGTCCAGCCGGCCGCTGCCCGTGCTGCCCAGCGACCGTCGAACTCGTGAACCTCAATGGGAAACCCGTAACATTCCGTCATCAGCTCGCTCGTCAACATCTCGCGAACGTCCCCTAACGCCAACACTTCGCCCTGCCGCAGCAGGAGCGCATGCGTCACGCTCATCGGCAGATCCTCAAGGTGGTGCGAGACCATGACCGTCGGCAGATCGGGCCGCTGGGCCGCCAGGCGGTCCAGTGACGAAAGAAGTGCCTCCCGTGCCGGAAAATCCAGGCCGGTCGCCGGCTCATCGAGCAGCAATAGCTCCGGCTCCGGGATCAATGCCCGGGCAATGCGCACCCGTTGTCGCTCACCATGGGAAAGCGTAGCGATTTCCCGTTCGGCGAACTCGGTGCTGCCAACGAGCGCCAGGGCCTCACGAGCCTGTACATACTCCGGCTCGTTCCAGTCTTCCCAGCGCGGCCAGATTGTGTTTCTCAGGCCCGTCAGGACGGCCTCACGGCCGGTCAACCAGTCCAGCATGCGGAGGGCGGGGTCGACCCGACCGATCCGTCGCCGGAGTTCGCGCATATCTGTCCTGCCGAACAGCTGGCCGAGGATTGTGACATCTCCTTCACTGGGGTGACGCTCCGCCGCAACCACGGATAGCATCGTGGTTTTTCCCGCCCCGTTCGGCCCAAGAACAACCCAATGCTCGCCGCTCCGGACCTGCCAGCTCACGTCGTTCAGGATCCGCTTCTTCTCGGGTGTCCAAATGGAGACATTCACAAGCTGGATGACGTCGGCCACATAAGCCCTTTCGGTCAAATGACAGGAGCAACTCTCTCCGGTTCTGGAACCACATCAGTCGACGCCTTGACCGCTGGATGCAATTCGCCAACGGAGTCACCTTGACACCCGCCCCGCGGGTAGGTACCGTCTGGGGCAGTGAATCGACCCGCTGGAGGGGTGGGGCCCGGG